>DSCM01000106.1 GCA_011049115.1 Pseudomonadota bacterium | reverse complement strand
TCGGGAAATGGCTTTTATTGCCACGGCGGAAACCCCCGACGGCGGCCGTGAAACCCTGGGGGTGGTGCGTGGGGTTAGCGATCTCGATAACCGCAAGGCGGAGTTTGCTATCATCGTGCTTTCTCAGATCAAGGAAAAAGGCCTGGGGCGCCGTCTGCTGGTCAAGATGATCAACTATCTTAAGGAACGGGGTATTCAGGAACTGGTGGCGGAGGTGTTGATCGAGAATCAGCGCATGCTGGCCCTGGCCCGCAGCCTGGGTTTTAAACAGCGCCGTTCCCTTGAGGGGGGCATTGTCAGAATCAGTCTGGATCTGCAGACTTCGGGCGCGGGCCGCACCGAGAACGCCGGATAGAACCCCGCTGATTTTGTGATCGCAGGATTCCCGCCCTTAAAAATTTTCGCTTGCATAATTGTTGTGGTTGAGGCTGCTTTCGCCCCGTTTTTTACCGGTCCCGTTTTTCGGACAACCTTCTCAGATCTTGTCGGGGCGTACTTTTCGGCGACGTTCCCGATAGCCCATGGCCAGGCCGCAGACGGCTAGTCCCCAGGCCGGAACTCTCAGAAACCAGTGGGCTCGAATGCCCAGCAGGCGACTTTCCGGCCAGCGCAGGCGCAGTCCCATGGCCAGCATCAGCAGAAAAAAAGCGCCCGCCGCCAGCAGCAGGGCAAGCTTGCGGCGTCTGTGCCAGAGACCGGCAAAAACCAGGCTATGGATCATAAAAACCAGCAGGATGGATTTAAGCAGCCAGTCGGGCATGAATTTTCACGAGAGAAAAATTTTACAGGCGATAATCGCCCCGATCACCCCGGCGAGGTCGGCGAGCAGGCCGGCGGCCAGGGTGTGACGAACCTTCTTGATCTGGACCGCGCCGAAATAGACTGCCATTACATAGAAGGTGGTTTCCGTGGAACCCTGGAGCGTGGAAACCAGGTAACCGGTATAGCTGTCCGGGCCGATCGCCGGATTATTGATGGTGGCCGCCAGAATGCCGTAGGCGCCCGAGCCCGACAACGGGCGCAGCAGGGCCATCGGCAGGGCCTCGGCCGGTAAACCCAGGGCGGCGGTACAGGGGCCGATGGTCGTGGTCATGAGTTCCATGACGCCGCTGCCGCGCAGCATGCCGATGGCGACCATGATGGCGACCAGGTAAGGGATGATTTTCATCGCGACCTGAAAACCTTCGCGGGCGCCGTTGACAAACGCCTCGTAAACCGCAACCTTGCGGATGACGCCAAAGCTCAAGACGGCAACCATCAGGACGGGGACAATCCCGCCTGAAAGCTGTTGCCCGTAAAGCACCATCAGAAAGATCAGGGCGGCAAAGCCGCCGTAACCGAGGCATAATTTCAGCATCGTCCAGCGTTGTGTGGCGGAAGCTTCGTGCTGGCTTGTAGAGCGGGTTGGCGGAGCTGGGTTTTCCTTTCTGCGGCTGAAACGGGCCAGGAGCTTGGCGCTGATAATCGCCACCGTGGTGGAAAGGATAGTGGCGCAGAGAGTGGTCGGCAGGATGCCGGCGGCATTGCCGGAGCCCGCCGCCGCCCGCAGGGCGATCACTCCGGTCGGCAGCAGGGTGATACTGGACGTGTTGATGGCCAGAAACAGGGCCATGGCGTCGGTGGCGGTTCCCGGTTCCTGGTTCAGGGTGTCAAACTCCTGCATCGCTTTGATTCCGAATGGGGTGGCGGCATTGCCGAGGCCCAGTAGATTCGCGGCCAGATTCATGACCATGGCCCCCATGGCCGGATGCTCAGCCGGAACTTCGGGAAACAGTCGATAAAGCAGGGGGCGAATGGCGCGGGCTGCGATTTTCAGCAGGCCGCCTTCCTCGGCGATTTTCATCAGGCCGAGAAACAGTGCCATGACCCCGATCAGGCCCAGGGCCAGTTGTACGGCCTCGCCGGCACTGGTGATGATGGCGCCGGTCAGGGCCTCAAGCGGAGGCTGAACCCCTACGGTCGCCGTCCCGTTCAGCTGACGCCAGCCCGCAACCAGAAAGGACAGCGTGATAAACAGAAAAAAGAGAAGGTTCAAAGGGAATCAGACCAGATTTTCCTGAACCAGGCGGGCAAAATGGGCGAAAGAGCGGTCGTAGGTTTTTTCCGCGCCGGCGGGGAAACAGCAGCCCGGCAGCTGGCGATTTTTCAGATGATAGCGCAGGCAGTCGCAACACAGACCTTTACGGGAACAGGGCTCGTAGCTGCAATTGCAGTCTTCCAGGTTAAGTTTTTGTTTACAATCCATGCCGGTTTCTCCCTGAGGTTGGGGCGGTTTTTCAGGTCTGATCCTGAGAATTCATTAATTCAGGCTCCGCTTCTGCCTAAAAGCATACCGGGGCTCGTCCGTCAACCATTATTTTTATCTGCCCGGACACAAGGTTATTGCTTTAAAGGTGTTTGTTTTTATGCTATAGCGCATTCATGACAACTAACCACGAAAGTGATTTCCTGGTTCTGGGTAGTGGTATCGCGGGGCTTTTCTTTGCTTTGCAAGTCGCTGATCTGGGACGGGTGCATATCATCACAAAAAAGAAAATTTCTGATACCAATACCAATCTTGCTCAAGGCGGAATTGCGACGGTACTCGACAACAGTGATTCCTTCGCCGATCACCTCGAGGATACGATGCGGGCCGGAGCCGGCCTGGGTCACCGGGAGATTGTCGATTTGGTGGTGCGTCAGGGTCCGGTCTGTCTGCGCAGGCTGATCGACATGGGGGTTTCCTTCAGTCGGGATGCGGCTTCGGCGACCGGTTATGACCTGGCCCGGGAGGGCGGACATTCCTGCCGTCGGATTCTTCACGTCGCCGACTGGACCGGACGGGAGATCGAGGAGGTACTGATCGCCCGCTGCCGGGAGCATCGCAATATCGTTATCTGGGAGGATATGGCGGCCATCGATCTGCTGACCGCCCATAAATGGCTGGGCGCCAGCCACCGGGATGATTACTGTTGGGGAACCTATGCCCTTGAGCGCAAGAGCGGCAGGGTTCACACCTTCGTCGCCGGTGCTACCTTGCTGGCTTCCGGCGGAGCCGGCAAGGTCTATCTCTACACGACCAATCCCGATATCGCCACCGGTGACGGCGTGGCCATGGCGCAACGGGCCGGAGTCCGCATCGCCAATATGGAGTTTTTTCAGTTTCATCCCACCTGTCTCTATCATCCCCAGGTCAAGAATTTCCTGATTTCCGAAGCCGTTCGCGGGGAAGGCGCGATTCTCAAACTCAAGGATGGTACGCCTTTCATGGTCCGCCATGACGAACGCGGGGAGCTCGCGCCCCGGGATGTTGTCGCCCGGGCCATCGACTATGAAATGAAGAAGGGGGGGGATGACTGTGTTTTTCTGGATATCAGTTTTAAACCGGCTTCTTTTGTTCGTGAACGTTTTCCCCTGATCTATTCGACCTGTTTGAAACTAGGTCTGGATATCACTCAGGAGCCCATTCCGGTGGTTCCGGCGGCGCATTATCTCTGTGGAGGGGTTCAGGTTGACGAATATGGCCGCAGTTCGTTGCCCGGACTTTATGCCTCCGGCGAGGTTGCCTGCACCGGTCTGCACGGGGCCAATCGGCTGGCCAGCAATTCTCTGCTCGAGGCAGTGGTTTTCAGTTCCCGGGCTGCGGCCGACGTACAGGTGGCGCGACGCGCCCGCGGCAGTCTGCCGACGTTTCCGGTTTGGCGTTACACGCATAAAGACGATCCCGACGAAAAGGTTGTCATCACCCAGAACTGGGATGAGATTCGCCGTTTCATGTGGAATTATGTCGGGATTGTACGTTCTCATAAACGCCTGCTGCGCGCCAAGCGGCGCATTGATTTTCTCGCTCATGAGCTGCATGAATTTTATTGGGATCAGGCCCTGTCCGTGGATCTACTGGAACTGCGCAATATTGCCGTGGTTGCCGATCTAATTATTACTTCGGCCCTGTATCGCAAAGAGAGCCGCGGTCTGCACTGCAATATTGATTATCCTGAGCTGGACAGCGATAACTGGCTGGTGGATACCGTGATTGAAAACGGCCAGTGTTACAGTCGGAAGATTGGTTTATGAAAAAATCGCATGGCGTGATTAGCTTGGCTGAGATTGATTTCGCGGATCGCTCTTTTCCGTTTTCCTGGGGCCCCGTTCCGGCCGTACTGGCGGAGTCGATAACCGCAGTCGGCGTTCTGCAGCCTCCTTTGCTGATGGAAGGAAAAAACGGTTTCAGAATCGTTTGCGGGCGGCGGCGCCTGGAATACCTGCGCGAGCGAACGGAGGCGACTTCCGTGCTGGTCATGGCGATGGCCGATAACTGTGCCGAAGCGGAGCTTTTTCGTCTGGCCTTGTGGGATAACCGAGCGATTCGGGAGTTTAATCTGGTTGAAACGGCGGATATCTATCTTGCTGCGGAAAAGCTTTTCCCGGCGGCCCGGCTGGAGGGGGAGATTATGCCGGCCCTGGCTCTGCCCCGGCGTCCGCGATTTATAAAACGCTGCCGGATTATTGCCTCTTTTCCCGAAGGCTTACGTGCTCTGACGGCGGCCGGCGCGGTTGACGGCGAGACGGTCGATCTGTTGGGAGAATGGTCGCCGGAGGCCTGTCAGGCCTTGCTGGAACTGGTCGCGGTCAGTGGTCTGCGGCGCAATAAACTGCGGGAAGTGGTTGGTCGCATCGATGATCTGTCCCGGCGTGATGGCTGTGCTCCGACGCAGCCGCTGGCGGCAGCCGTCAAGGTGGCTCAGGTTCCGGAGACGGAAAGGGTCGACGGCGAGGTTCTGCGGGATTATCTCAAGTGTGCTCTTTATCCTAATCTGACCCAGGCACGCCGTGACTTTGCCGCGCGGCTTGAAAAGCTATCCTGGCCGGCCCGGTTGCAGCTGGAGCCGCCTCCCGATTTCGAGGGGGGAGATTATCGTCTGAGTTTTACCTTTAACGGGGTCCGGGAGTGGCAGGACGCCTTGCAGAAGCTGACCGTCCTGACCGGGGAAAATGTGAATGAAATCTGTCGTCGACCCTGAAGCCAAATACGCACGCTCACTGCTTCGACCGACAACCCTTTTGATTGAAGAAGAGATCTTTGACCTGCCCTTGACTCAAGCTATTCGCGGTCGTCTTCCTCAGGCCGAGGTGGTTGTCGTCGAGCGTCCCGATGCCGAAAAACTGCAGCATTTAAGTCGGCGTTTCAGCCCGTTGAGTACTTTGCTGCTGGCCCGTCATCGCGGTCGCTTTCTCAAGGCCTGCCCGGGGACGGACGAGAGTTACCGTTGTTGTCTCTACCAGATTCTGCATCTGGGCCTGGGTTGTAATATCGGCTGCAGCTATTGTGTCCTGCAGGGCTATCTCAATAATCCTTTCATCACCCAGTTTGTCAATTTGGAGGAGGCCTTTGCCGAGCTCGATCGCGAGCTTGAGCGGCCCGGGGTTTTCTATCGTATCGGCACCGGGGAATTTACTGATAGCCTCTTCATGGACCCCCTGACCGGGCTCGCGCCCCGGCTGCTCGATTATTTCGGATCTTGTCGGCACGCCGTCCTCGAACTCAAAACCAAAAGTGTGGCGATCGCCTCTCTGCTTGATTATCCGGGTGAGATCGGGGAAACCATTGTTTCCTGGAGTCTCAATGCGCCCAGCGTCAGTGCTCGGGAGGAGGGGCATGCGGCGAGTCTGACCGAACGTCTGCAGGCGGCCGCCCGTTGTCGTCGGCGTGGCTATCGCATCGGCCTCCATTTTGACCCCCTGTTTGATTTTCAGGGCTGGCAGGACGAGTATCGCCGGACCGTGGCCTTGATTTTTGAGCATTTGGGGGGCGACGATATTATCTGGATTTCAATCGGTGCCTTTCGGTTCATGCCTAAGGTCCGAGATGAATTGCGTTGGAACCATCCCCGCAGCAATATCACCGCCGGTGAATTTATTCGTGGTCGGGATGGCAAACAGCGTTATTTCAGTGCCATTCGTCGCCGGCTCTATCGTTTTCTGGTCGATGAAATCAAAAGCTACGCGCCCGAGGTTTTCATCTACTTCTGCATGGAGGATCAGTATCTCTGGCAGGATACCTTCGGCTACGCACCGGCCGACAATCAGGAATTGAGTCACTGGCTGGACCGGTGCTGTGTTCGTTATCGGGAGCCGGCCGCCGGAGCTTCGTAGTGGGCCGCGTCTGCGACGGCCGGTCTGGCAAAATCCCCGAGACCGAGCGAACCCCTAACTGAAAACCCTGAAGTTTGCGAGGCCATCGAGCCTTGTAGCCATTTTTCAGAGACGATGTTTAAAACAATTGCTTTGATCGCCGCGCTGCGGCATGAGTTACAGCCTTTGCTGGCGGTGGGCAACTGGCATCTGGAGAAGATTGCGGGCCGCCATTTTTATCGCCGCGACTATTCAGGTAAAGAGGTGGTTGTGACCACTTCTGGGCTGGGCAAGGTGATGGCGGCGGCGACCACGCAGATGTTGATCGATCGTTTTTCCGCTGAGCTGGTACTTAATTTCGGTTCCTGTGGCGGTCTGGCTCCCGATCTGGCGGTGGGTGATCTGGTGCTGGCGTCCCGGGTGATTGAATATGATTTCAGCAGCGAGCATAAGCCGGTGCCGATTACCGATTGTGATCCTTTGCTGGTGAGTGCTCTGCAGCGGGAATTTTCGGCTCTGCGCTGCGGGCCGCTGGCTTCGGCCGATCGGAATGCCGATACCGCGGCGGTCCGCGAGGAATTACATGCCCGCTATCTGGCCTTGGCGGCGGACTGGGAGGGTGCCTCGATTGTCCGGGTCGCCCGGCGGATGGGGATTCCGGCGCTGGTTTTAAGAGGGGTTACCGACATCGGCGAGACGGCCCTGGTGGCGGAGTATGAGCGTAATTATCGTATGGTTTTGCCACTGGTCGCGGCCGAGGTCGAAAAGATGGTTTTTTTTCTGGCCCGATTGAAAAGCGTCGAGAGCGCGGTGAAGAACTGAAGGTTCGGGTCGTCTGAGCGACCCCGCACGGAAATCGATATCTACACTATTTATGAGAAAGGCATGATGGTTTTATGGAATTTGTTGATCTGAAAGCCCAATACCTGGCCTATCAAACCGAAATTGACGCAGCTTTACGAGAAGTTCTGGAAACAACCCGTTTTATCAATGGTCCTCAGGTTGGCGAGCTCGAAATGGCCCTGGCGAAAATGGTTGGGGTGCGCGAAGCGGTGGCCTGCGCCTCGGGGACCGATGCCCTGCTGCTGGCTCTGATGGCTGCCGGAATCGGCTCTGGAGATGAAGTTATCACGACTCCATTTACTTTTATCGCGACGGCCGAGACCATCGCGCTGGCCGGAGCCCGGCCGGTGTTTGTCGATATCGAGGAAAAAACCTATAATCTCGACCCTGAACTTATCGAGGCCGCCATTACCGAGGCCACGCGCGCGCTGATCGTGGTCGATCTCTACGGTCATCCCGCGGATTACGAAAAAATCGAGGAGATTGCCCGCCGGCGCGACCTGGTGCTGATTGAAGACGCGGCCCAATCTCTGGGGGCCCGGCGGCAGGGGCGCGGTTGCGGCAGTTTCGGCGATTTCGCCGCGACCTCGTTCTTTCCGTCCAAACCCCTGGGCGGTTACGGCGACGGAGGCATGCTGTTCACGAACGATGGGGCCGCCGCGGAAAAACTGCGGGCCCTGCGTAATCATGGCCAGCGGCAGCGTTATTATCATGAGATGATCGGCTGCAACAGTCGGCTTGACACGCTGCAGGCGGCGGTGCTGCTGGCAAAATTGCCGCATTTCCCGGATGAAATTCGGCGGCGTAATGAAGTCGCCGAATTTTACAGCCGGGGGCTTAAGGGGGATTTTCAGCCGCCGGCGGTCGCGGCAGGCTGTCTTTCGGTCTTTGCCCAGTATTCGCTGCGTTCCCCGCACCGCGAGCAGCTGACGGCCGGATTGCAGGCGACGGGCATCCCGACGGCGGTTCATTATCCCGTGCCCCTGCATTTACAGCCCGCTTTTGCCGAACTTGGTTACCGGAAAGGTGATCTGCCGGTGGCGGAAAGGGTTGCGACCGAGATTTTTTCTCTGCCGATGCATCCCTTTCTCGACAGAGCCGTGCAGGAAGGCATTATTGAGACTTTGCTGCGTCTTAACCGGACCCTTTAATGTATAAACTCAATTTTGCCGATATCGGGGTGCTGCAGACGCTTTTTGGTGAAGACGGAGAAAATCTTCGCCAGCTGGCCAAAAGTTCAGGAACCACGATCAATACGCGGGGCACGGTGGTCATGGTCGAGGGCGAGGCGTTACCGGCGGAGCTGACCCTGGCAGTGCTGGCCGAGCTTTATGAACTGGCGACGAGCGGGCATCCGTTGTATGCCGGTGATATTGAATACGCCTGGCGCATCAAGTCCGCCGATCGGAGCGCGGTGCTGCGGGAAATTTTTCTCGATAAGGTCTATATTCGCGGCAAAGGCGGCAAGCGCCGTTTTGTCTCACCCAAGAGCCGGGGCCAGAAATTATATATTGACGCTATTCGCCGACATGATATTGTTTTCGCGGTTGGTCCGGCCGGGACCGGTAAAACCTATCTGGCGATGGCCCTGGCCCTGGCCGCCCTGAGCGAGCATAAGGTGGAAAGGATTGTCCTGACCCGGCCGGCAGTCGAAGCGGGGGAACGGCTGGGTTTTTTGCCGGGAGATCTGCTGGAAAAAATCGACCCTTATCTGCGCCCGTTGTACGATGCCCTGTATGATCTTGTCTCATTTGACAAGGCGCGGGAAATGTTGGATAAAAGGGTCATCGAAGTAGCCCCGTTGGCTTTCATGCGGGGGCGGACCCTGAATGATTCCTTTGTGATTCTTGATGAGGCGCAGAATACCACCAATGAGCAGATGAAAATGTTTCTGACCCGGCTGGGCTTTTCCTCGAAAGCCGTGGTGACCGGTGATGTCACCCAGATTGATCTGCCGCCCGGTCGGGAATCCGGCCTGGTTACGGTACAGAAGATTCTGCGTGAGGTCAAGGGACTGGGTTTCTGTCGGTTGGGGGCGGTGGATGTGGTACGTCATCCACTGGTGCAGCAGATCATCGCGGCCTACGAGCACTATGACGAGATTGCTGGAAAGCGGGGTTGAGGCGGGATGGCACTTTATCTTAGCTGTCGGCAGGCGGTTGCGGAAGTCGATCTTGAGCTGGTGCGTCGTTTCCTCGCGCCGGTTTTGCTGGCGCTTGAAATCGGCGATGATGACCTGGAGATCGAGATTCTTGACGACGCCCTGATAACGCAGCTTAATGAAAAATTTTTTAGTCGTTCATGGCCGACGAATGTGATATCCTTTCCGCAGGATCGCACGGAAGGACATCTCGGGGATATCGTGGTCTCGGTTGAAACCATTTCCCGGGAAACGGCCGCTCTGGGTTATTCCCTGGAAGAGGGGCTGGTGTACTACCTGATTCATGGCATTCTTCATCTGCTGGGCTATGAGCATGTCGGGGTCGGCGAAGAGGTCGCCCGGGTTATGGATCAGCGTCAGGACGAGTTGTTCGATCTGGCTCTGGGCCAGGCTGATTTGAACGGTGCCGGTTAACAGCGTAAAGCGTCAATCTTTTCCGGCTGGGCCGGAGTGGGAGTTGTGAAGGCGATGGCATATAAAGTTCAGAAATCGATTGCTGAGATTAATGAGCGCATTAAAAGCGGCAAGGTGGTGGTGGTCAATGCCGAGGAGATGATCGATATCGTGGCCCGGGATGGAGCCGTGGAGGCCGCCCGCAAGGTTGATGTTGTGACCACCGGCACCTTTGCTCCGATGTGTTCATCCGGTCTCTTTCTCAATGTCGGGCATGCCACGCCCAAGATCAAGGCGAGTCGGGCCTGGATCAATAAGGTTCCGGCTTACGGGGGCCTGGCGGCGGTTGATTTTTATCTCGGCGCTACCGAACCCAGTGATGACGATCCTCTAAACAAGGTTCATCCCGGCCAGTTTCGCTATGGTGGAGGCCATGTTATTCAGGATCTGGTGGCCGGTCGCAAGGTTCATCTCTACATGGAAGGCTATGGGACGGACTGCTACCCGAGCCGGGTCGTGGAAAGGGATATCGATCTGGAATCAATGCCCAATGCCGTTTTATGTAATCCCCGTAATGCCTATCAGAACTATAATTGCGCCATTAATCTGTCGGAAAAAACCATTTATACCTACATGGGCGTGCTGCGTCCCAAGGGTGGCAACGCCACCTATTGCAGCGCTGGTCAGTTGAGTCCGTTGTTCAATGATCCCTATTATCTGACGATCGGGCTGGGAACCAGGATCTTTCTCGGGGGTGGGGTTGGTTATGTGACCTGGTACGGCACTCAGCACGATCCTAAGGTCGTGCGTGGGCGCAACGGTGTGGTCAAGGGGGGCGCCGGCACCATGATGCTGACCGGCAATCTCAAGGAGATGTCTCCGCGCTGGCTGGTCGGGGTCAGTATGCTGGGCTATGGTTGCAGCCTGTCGGTCGGCATCGGGGTTCCGATTCCGATTGTGAATGAAGATATGGCCCGTTTCACGGCGGTGGCCGATGCTGATCTTTATACCCAGGTGGTCGATTACGGCTATGATTATCCCATGGCGGTTTCCCGTAGTTACGGCGAGGTCAGCTATGCGGATTTAAAAAGCGGCACGATAGCAGTGAACGGCAAATCGACTCCTTCAACGCCGCTTTCGAGTTACAGTCGGGCTTTGGAAATTGCCGAAACCCTGAAAGAGTGGATTCTGTCGGGTCGTTTTACCCTGGGTGAAGCACAGATGCTGTTCCCCGGGCATGAACTCTATCGCCCGGGTTTGAACCTCGGCTAAGCCGCCGGCGCGGCAGTTATTTCGGAGGTAGCTGGGGCCGCCGGGAGGGTTGACGTTTTATGTGGTTACGTATGAAAAAAAATGTTGCCTGGATGATGCTGACCGCCATGCTTTTTTCCTGGCAGCCGCTTTTTTCAAACCAGTCAGGTGAAGGCCTCAACCTGCCCGAAGTGATTGTGGTGGGGGAGGACAGCGCCCGGTTGGAAGGCTTTCGTGATTTCAGCCTGTTGCCCGTCCTGGTTCCCGGGATCAAGCTTGAGCCGGTCGAAGAAGGTCTGACCCTGGCCGTTGATCGCGGCGTGACCCAGCCCGATTGGCGGACGGCTTCGGGGCCGGTTCCGGGTTGCGTCTATCGGAATCCGGTGACGGCTTCCCTGGCGCGGGGTCTGACTGGAGCCGAGGGCTATTATCGCAGCGGCCGGCAGAAATATCTGGAGGGTTTGCTTACCGACGCCGAGATCTATTTTAAGGCGGGGCTGGATAAATTCGCCGATTCAGAGTTGGTTCCCGATTTTCAGTACTGGCTGGGAGAAATCGCCCTGCACCGTGAGGCTCTGGCGGACGCCCGCCGGCTTTTTTCCGCCGTGACGGCCGCAACCGCCAATCATCATTATCATTTTGCCTGTTACTCCCTGGCCTGGATTGATTATCGTGAAAAAAACTTCGCGCGCGCGGCCCAATGGTTTGCCGCCGCGGCCCAAAGCGGTGAGTCCCGGCTGGCGGCGGCTTCGCTTTTCTGGCAGGGCGAAGCTTTATTTCAATCCGGTCAGCCGTTGGCGGGGGAAACCGCACTGTTGCGCCTGACCACGGCGTATCAGGATTCCCCGGAGTATCGAGCCGCCCTTTATCGTTTGGCGACCTCTGCTTTCAACCGCCGCGATTACGGGAAGACCCTGAGTTTTCTCGAAGTCATGCCGCCTTCCACAAATGGTCCGGACATCCTTTCGCGTCAGGCCGAGCTGGCTCGGGCCTGGGCTCTCTACTTTTTGGGCTCATGGTCCGCAGCCGAAAATATCTTTCAGACACTGCTTTCTCCGGCAAAGGGAAACCGGGAAGTCGTTCCTCTGGCTTTTCTCGGAGAGCTGCTGGCTTTAATCAAACAGGGCCGGCTGGATCAGGCGCGTCAGGCCTTTGAACTCTGCCCGCCCGAGGTGCGTGAAAGCGCGGTGGCCGCCGCCGCGCTGCGAGAACTGATGCACGCCTTTTTGCGGGCGGAAGATTCGGTAACGGCCCGTGAACTGGGGCGGCGGCTGGTATTTTCCTTTTCGCCGGCGTTGTTGCATGCCGCTGATGTCCGGCACCTGGTGCGTCTGGAACATGAGCTCGGGGATCTGGAGCTGGCTCTGGCCACGGCTGCCGACGGTCGCCAAAGGTTTGTCGCTGCCGGTAACCATGAAGCCGCCGCTCAGGTTTTTTTGGAGAAAGGGCAGGTCTTGCTGGCCGGAGGACGGGCGTCAGAGGCTCTGGCGGTATTGCGGGAACTGGCGTCGTCGACCGTGATTCTTGGCGCGGATGAGGATCGTTTTCTGCTGCTTCTGCTGCTGGCGCGCAGTCTCAACGCGGTTGAGGATTTTCCTGGCTGTCTGGTCCTGCTGGCCGAAATTCCCCCGCAATGGTCTGCGGCCCAGCGGGCCGAATTGCTTTATGAAAAGGGTTGGGCAGCTCTCAATAACAATGATTTTGAGCTGGCCGAAGCCGTCTTTAGTGCTTATCTTGGTTTGGTGTCTGAGCTCAATACGGATTTGCGACTTAGGCAGAATGCCGAAATCAACCTGATCGAGGCCTTGTTTAACCTGCACCATGATGCCCAGGCCCGGGCCCGACTTGATTCTTTTATCGTCGAGTGGCCGGGAAGTTCGTTTTATTTTCGGGCTCAGAACTACCGGGCTTTGCTGGCCTTGCGCCAGGGTGATTTTGAAGAGGCTGCCGGCTTGCTGGAGGCGCTTCTGGAGAAGGAGCAGGAAATCGCCGAACCCCTGCGGGTTGAGATCATGTTTAATCTGGGAGAAAGCTTTTTCAGCCTTGAACAATTTCCCCAGGCGATAGAAATTTATCAGCGCTTGGTGGATGGATATCCCGCCAACGAGCTCAGCGGCCAGGCTCTGATTCGCATGGGAGAAAGCTATTTCAACCAGGGTTCCTATCTTAAGGCCCAGCTGGTTTATCTCAAGGCCAAGCAGCTTTGGCCCGGGGGCGAGATTGATGAAAAAGCCAGTTACGGCATGCTGCTGCTGGCTTATAACCAGGATAAGTTTTCCTATCTGGAACTCGAGGTGAAAAATTTTCTGGCGCGTTTTCCCGCATCCTCCTATAACGCTCCGCTGCTGTTGCTGTTGGCCGATCTTTATCAGCGTCAGGAACGCAAGGATGAATTGATCAGTTTTTTTCGGGAGTTGGCAGATGGCGATTATGCCCGGGATCTGCGGCTTGAAGCCGGGTACCGGATTTTTAAACTGGATTTGGCAGCAGGTCGTACTTCGGCCGCAGCCGATGCCTGTCGGCGCCTGCTGGAACGTTTTCCCTTCAGTAAATATGAATGTGATTGCCGTCTCTTTCTGGCGCGTCAGGCCTTTGCCGCCGCTGATTTTCAGGGGGCTGCGGCAACCCTTTCGGGACTGGAGGAACATTGTCCTGACCCGGATCTGAAACGGGCCGTGCGCCTTCTTCAGGGACGAATCTTTCAGGTCCTGGGTGATTTTGCTCGGTCCCGGGCCGCCTTTCTGGCCGTTATTGATGAAAAGCGCAATGATCAGGCGGCCTTTACCGCTTTCGCCGGACTGGGGGCCCTATTTGCCACCGAAGGCAGTATTGACGAGGCCCTCTTTTTTTATGACAAGGCGATGGCGTCTCCGGATTCGGTGGCGGCGGCGAAGGCGGGTTTTGCTCGAGCGACGGTGCTCAACCGGGCCGGAAAGGGGGATGAGGCCCGGCAGGCTTATCTGCGTCTGGCTTATCTGTATCCTGATCAGGTCGAATTGGTGGTCGATGCCTTGCTGGCGGCGGCCGGACTGGCTCTTGATGATCCGCAGACCTTCACCAAGATCAGGGATAAGCTTGAAAACCTGAAATTGACCCCGAAACAGACCGACACCCTGAAGAAAATTGTTGAAGAAAATAAGCGGGCGGACTAAACTTGTCCGTCCGGGTTGGCGAAGGTTTCATGACAGTTCTGTTTTCCTGCTGTAATCTTAAGGGAAAACCCTTATCTGGAGGTTTTGATGTATCAGTTTGTGATGAAAGGCGGATACCTGATGTATCCGATTATGTTATGTTCGGTTCTGACCCTGGCGATTCTTTTTGAGCGTCTTTTCGCTCTGCGTCGCAGCCGCATCATTCCTGAAAATTTTATTATTGAGGTCAGTGATCTGGTCCGGCAGCAGCGCATGGAGGATGCATTGACTCGCTGTCGGCAGAATGATTCCTCGATTTCCCGGATTCTCATGGCTGGTATATCCCGGCACGAAAAGCCCCGGCAGCAGGTTAAGGAAGCCATAGAAGATGTCGGGCGCCTGGAGGCGGCCGGCCTGGAACGTTTTCTGACGATTCTCGGGACGATTGCCGGCATCGCGCCGTTGCTTGGTCTCTTAGGCACGGTTACCGGAATGATCAAGGCTTTCAGTGTGATTTCCCATGCCGGAATCGGTAACCCGCAGATGCTGGCCGGGGGAATTTCCGAAGCCTTGATTACCACCGCCGCCGGCCTGACCGTGGCGATTCCCGCCTTTGTTTCTTATAAATTACTGCGCTCACGTGTGGATAAACGAGTGCTGCGCATGGAAAGGGTGTCAATCGAAGTCCTTGACTTAATTGATCATGAGGGGAGGCGCGAATAAGCCTATGCGTTTTCAGACTCGCAGTCGAGATGATGTTCAGCTTGACATGACGCCGCTGGTTGATGTTGTTTTCCTGCTCTTGATCTTTTTCATGCTTTCGACCAGCCTTTCCTTGAATCCGGGAATCAAGATTGACCTGCCCAAATCATCGGCCGAGCAGGTCAAGAAGAAAAAGACCACCCTGCGAGTCGCGGTGGAAGCCGGGGGGCTGATTTACCTTGAGGGGAAGAAGCTTTCTCTGGAAGACCTGCGGCGAAAATTCGCCCAGGTAGGCAATGATGCGGGCGATGAAGCCCTAGTCATTATCGAGGCCGACAAAAAGGTTTATCACGGTTTAGTGGTCAAGGTTATGGATGCGGCTAAAAGTTCAGGCATCAATAAGCTGGCGATCGCCACCGAACCCGGTGAAGAGTAGTTTCTTTCGAGTCCGGTTTTCCGGCTTATGCAATTAACTGTCACAGTCTGCGGCGCGGACTGGCCGCCGGTTGTTTTTTGAGGTGATGGTTGTACTCTTCCGAGCCACGTTATAGAGCGCTCAGCCTGCTGCCTTTTCTGCTGATTTCCGTGCTGATGCATGTGGTTCTGCTTTTGCTGTTGCCGGATCTGACCCGGCTTTTTAATTTTCATCTGAATCCCTTCGCCCTGATCCATGATCAGGAAATAGAAGTTGACCTGGTTCGACCGGAACCTGAACCGCCGCCGTCCCCGCCTGATAGTTTTCCTCAGCTGCTTACCGAGGCGCATGTTGCAAGTCTGATCGATCGGCAGTTGCGGCAACCAGCGCTGGGTGAAAGCCTGCTGCCGTCCCGGACGCCGGTGAAATTGCCAAAACTTGAACCCGTAAAGCAACTTGAATCGGAACCGCTGCCGTTGCCGCAAACCGCCGTTCTGCCGCCACCTGAGCGCCTGGGGGGACTGGGTCGCCTGCTGGCTGGTAGACTCAGTGGTTCTAGAATCTGGGGCGACCCTGATGAAGTTGCCGGAGAAAAGCTCCAGTCCGGGCCGGCCCAGCTGTTGTCGGCGGAAGCCCGGCGGAAATTGCTGCGGGTGGAGAAGGTTGAGCCGCGGGCCTTGGTCGATGATTATGCCCTGAGCGGCCCGGTGGCCAGCAGTCGACAGGTTCTGTTTCGTCCGGCTTTGCCGAAGATTTCGCTGGCTCGGGATGTGACGATTGGCTTTCGTTTCTGGGTTCGTCCCGATGGCGGCGTCAGCCGGGTCGAAACCCTTAAAATTGGAGATTTGGAGCTGGTTAATGTGGCCGAAAGGTTTCTTAAGCAATGGCGCTTTTCCACGATTGCAGAGGATGCACCGCAGGTGGAACAGTGGGGGACGGTTAATATCGTTTTTCGGGTTCCGCGATGAAGGGGTTACTTTCTCTGTTGCTGGTGGCGGCGATTTTTTATTTCAGCTGGCTTACCTGGTTCGGGAGTCGCGGGGCGCGGGCCTTGAAAATAGTTGAGGATGATATTCAGCGAATCTCCGCCCGCAATCAGGACCTTGAGATCGAGAACCAGCGCCTGGTTCAGAAAATTCGTCTTCTGCGCAGTGATGCCCGTTTTCAGGAACTGGTGGTTCGGCGCGAACTGCACATGGTGCGGGAGAATGAAATTCTCTTCCTCTTCAAGCCTTCAGAACCCTGATCGGCAAACTCAAAGAGTAATGTTTACTTGACAATTTAACTACGACTGATTACTATTCCACAGCTTCTGGTTGAGCGCAGCCCTTCGGTTTTCTGACCGGGGGATTTTTTATATATACGGACGGCAGCGGAGATTCCGAAAGCATGAAAAAAAGAGTTGCTGAATATGTGGCCCGGGCGGTGGCGGCGGTGGCGGCGGCCCGTGGTCTTGATCGGGTTGAATTGCCGGAAATCGGGGTTGAACTGGCGCGCGAGAAAGCCTTTGGTGATTTTTCCGCCAATATCGCCATGCAGCTGGCCCGTCCCTGGCGTGACAGCCCTCGGGTTATTGCCCAGGCCCTTAAAACAGAACTGGATAAGGAAGCTGATTTTGCCCGGGTAACTATTGACGGCCCTGGTTTTATCAACATGACGATCGAACTTTCAAGCTGGCAGCGTCGGTTGCTTGAAATTCTGCAGGCCGGCGCTGATTTTGCCCGGCCGGATTGCGGCCAGGGCCGGCGGGTGCTGGTCGAATTTGTCAGCGCCAATCCGACCGGGCCGCTGCACATCGGTCATGGGCGCGGGGCTGCGGTCGGCGATGTCCTGTCCCGGATTTTAAGTCGTACCGGCTATGTCGTGGACCGGGAATACTATGTCAACGATGCCGGCAATCAGATGCTGGTTCTCGGCCGCTCCCTGCGTTGGCGTTATCTGGAACTGCTCGGCCATCGGCAGGGAGAAATTCCGGAAGGTTATTATCGGGGCGACTACATGGTCGGACTGGCTCAGACCTTGCGTCGTGAACAGGGTGATGAGCTGGTGGCGGTCGATGTGGTGGAAACCGACGACAGTGGCCTGGAAACCTTTACCGTCTATGCCGCCGATGCCATTCTCGCCGGGATTCGCGACGATCTGAGGGCTTTCGGCGTTGATTTTGACAACTGGGTTCGGGAAAAGGATTTTTTTTCTTCCGGCCGGGTTGAGGCCGCCTTGGCCGATCTGCAGGAACGCGGAGGACTTTATGAGGAAGAGGGGGCGCTGTGGTTCGCTTCGTCCCGTTTCGGGGATGAGAAGGATCGCGTGGTGGTGCGCGCCAACGGCGTCAAAACCTATTTCGCTTCCGATATTGCCTACCATCGGGAAAAATATGAACGCGGTTATGATCTGCTGATTGACATCTGGGGGGCTGATCACCATGGCTATGTGCCTCGTCTGCGGGCGGCGATCGAGGCCCTGGGTCATCAGCCGAAGAGCTTTGCCACGATTTTAGTGCAGCTGGTCAGTCTGACCCGGGCCGGGTCGCCGGTGGCCATGTCGACCCGGGCCGGAGAGTTTGTCACTCTTGAAGAAGTGGTGCGCGAGGTCGGCAAGGACGCGGCCCGTTATTTCTTTCTGACCCGGCGTTCCGACAGTCAGCTTGATTTTGATCTGGAACTGGCTAAAGCCAGCAATAATGCTAACCCGGTCTTTTACGCCCAGTACGCTCACGCTCGTATCTGCAGTATTTTGCGTAAAGCCCGGGAAGAAGGGCTGCCGGTCGATCCCTCGGCGGCGAGGGCGGCCAGCTCCCTGGTCGCCCCGGAAGAGATCGATCTGATCAGGAAGCTTGATGATTTCAGTGCCCTGCTGGAAAGCGCGGCGCGCACCCTGGAGCCGCACCGGCTGACCTATTATCTCGATGATCTGGCGGCGCAGCTGCATTCCTATTACAATCGCTGCCGGGTCTTAAGCGAGGATCTTGAGGCTTCCCGGGATCGAATCCTTCTGGTCAGCGCCGTCCGTCAGGTAATCAGTATCTGTCTGGGCTTGCTCGGGGTTTCCGCTCCCGAGAAGATGTAGAGTTTTGTGAGTTTTTCCCAGGTTTGCCATGATTGAACAGCTGAAGATCGCTTTTATCGCCTTGTCTTTTTTCTTCGGGGTTTTTGTCTTCGGGGTGCTGGTCGGGCTTGAATTGCCGAAAACCGAGTTCTATCAACATTGGGTCGGTATCGGCAAGAGTCATCTGGCTCAGGCCCGACCGACCCAGGTTGCGGTTATGCGCATGCCTGGGTCCGGGCCGGCGGCGGATTCTATGGAAGTGAAAAGCGGGGACGCCATGGAGGTATATGAAGAGTGCCCGGGCGGGGTCTGCAAGCTGCCGACCGCGTCCCTTACCGTGGCTGTGCCAGATGAAGATTCGCCCAAGCCCCAGGACAGACCGCTGGATCTGACTTTTTACAGTGAACTTGGCGACAAACCCACGGAAAGCGGGGGCGCGACCTTGATGATCAAGAAACGGGCTCAGGTCGGTCTAGAGAAAAAGCATTCGCCGGTTATCAGGGAAAGCCTGGTACCACCGGCCGGCGCCGCTCCCGTTGCCGCACAAACGCCGGCGGTGCCAGGGGAGCTCTGGGAGCTGCGAATCTGTTCTCTTCCCCTTGAAGGCAAGGCCAGGCTTGAGCGCAGTAAATTAATCGCAAGCCATCCCGGGGTTGAGGTTGAGGCGGTGACGGTTGCCGGAAAAGGCACCTGGTATCGGGTTAAAATCAGCAATCTCAGTGAACGCAACGAAGCGGAACGCCTGCTGCGTGAGTTCAAAGCCAGAAATTATGATCCTATGATCGTCAGACAGTGAAGGCTTGGTAAAGCCTGCAGCGGTTTTGCTGGCTGGCAATCTCGTTTGATCAACCCTTAATCATCGTATCTACACATAAATATGGTTTTACCCCAGCAAAATATTCGAAATTTTTCCATTATTGCTCATATCGACCACGGCAAATCGACCCTGGCCGATCGTCTGCTTGAAATCACCGGCGCGGTGACTTCGCGGCAGATGAAAAAACAGCTGCTGGACAGCATGGATCTGGAGCGGGAGCGCGGCATCACGATCAAGGCGCAGTCAGTTTGCCTGGATTATAAGGCCGAGGATGGCCGGCTTTATCAGCTGAACCTGATTGATACTCCAGGTCATGTTGATTTTGCATATGAGGTTTCCCGCAGCCTGGCGGCCACGGAAGGAGCGATTCTGGTGGTCGATGCGGCTCAGGGGGTGGAAGCCCAGACCCTGGCCAATGTCTATCACGCCCTGGACGCCAACCTGGAAATCATTCCGGTCTTGAACAAGATCGATCTCCCGGTGGCCGATCCGGAGCGGGTCAAACGGCAGATCGAGGATGTCATCGGCCTGGACGCCGAAAACGCGGTGCTGATCAGCGCCAAGACCGGAATCGGAATTGATCTTTTCCTCAAGGCGGTGGTCGAGAGGATTCCGGCTCCGACCGGTGATATTCAGGCGCCGTTAAAAGCGATGATCTTTGATTCGTGGTTTGATTCCTATCAGGGCGTGATCGCCCTGGTGCGGATTTTTGATGGGGTTATCCGGGTCGGCATGCGGGTCAAGATGATGTCGACCAACAAGGAATTCGAGGTCTTGCGTCTGGGGAAAATGCGTCCGCAGATGGTTGACAGCCGAACCCTGGAAGCGGGCGAGGTCGGTTTTGTGATTGCCGGCATCAAGACCGTGGCCGATTGTAAGGTTGGTGATACGATAACCGGAGCCCGGGAGGCGACCCTGACGCCGTTCCCCGGTTTTCAGGAAGTCAAGCCCATGGTTTTCAGCGGCCTTTATCCCACTGACTCGGTGCAGTATGAACCGCTTCGTGACGCCCTGGCCAAGCTCAGGCTGAATGATGCTTCCTTTACCTTTCAGCCCGAGACCTCGGTCGCCCTGGGTTTTGGGTTTCGCTGCGGATTTCTCGGGCTTCTGCATATGGAGATCATCCAGGAACGTCTGGAGCGTGAGTATCAGCTGGATCTGATCACGACCTCGCCGACCGTGGTTTACAAGATTGAGCTGCGGAGTGGTGAGGTCATTGAAATCGATAATCCGAGCAGCATGCCGCCCGCGGGCGAGATCAGCACCATCAGTGAACCGATGGTGCGGGCTTCGGTGCATGTTCCCAATGAATATATCGGCAACATTCTCAAACTCTGCGAAGACAAGCGCGGGGCTCAGCAGGAGATTCGCTATCTTGATGAAACCCGGGCCATGGTTATCTATGGCCTGCCCCTGAACGAGATCGTACTTGATTTCTATGACCGTCTCAAATCGCTGACCCGGGGTTACGCTTCGCTCGATTACGAGCCTTGCGGGCATCGTCCCGCCCGTCTGGTCAAGCTTGATATTCTGATCAACGGCGAACTGGTGGACGCGCTTTCAATGATTGTCCATCAGGATTGCGCTTTTGACCGGGGGCGCGAACTGGCCTCCAAAATGAAGGAGCTGATTCCCCGGCAGATGTTCGAGGTGGCGATTCAGGCCGCGATCGGGACCAAGGTGGTGGCCCGGACCACCGTTCAGGCTCTCCGCAAGAATGTTACGGCGAAATGTTATGGTGGGGATATCACGCGGAAACGCAAACTTCTGGAAAAACAGAAGGCCGGTAAAAAACGGATGAAAAGGGTCGGCAAGGTTGACCTGCCTCAGGATGCATTCCTCGCGATTCTCAATATCGATAAATGATTTGCCGGCGTCGGCCGGCATTAATCCGCAACCTTTAGACCAGGGAAGTTATTTTGGCTAGAAAAAATACCAATAAAACCGAACCGAAACGCCGGGGCGGTGTAATTCGCGAATACGCTGAGTCGATTGTCATCGCGATTCTGATTGCTCTGTTTATCCGGGCCTTCATCGTTCAGGCTTTTAAAATTCCTTCCGGCTCAATGGAACCGACCCTGCTGGTCGGCGACCACCTATTGGTCAATAAATTTATCTACGGCATCAAGTTGCCTTTGGTCGAGAGGAAATTCTTTGTTTTTCGCGAACCGCAGCGCGGCGACATCGTGGTTTTTATCTTTCCCCAGGATCAGAAAAAGGATTTTATCAAGCGGGTTGTCGGGGTGGCCGGAGACAAGGTTGAAGTGCGGCGGAAAAAGATTTATATCAACGACAAAGCTTGGCAGGATTCCTATGGGGTCTATCGTGACCCTGAGAACGACAGCCTGGTGCCGCGGGATAATTTCGGACCGGTAGTCGTGCCTGCGGAGCAGGTGCTGGTCATGGGTGATAACCGGGATCGCAGTTATGACAGTCGCTTCTGGGGTTTTGTGCCCGTGAATCAGATCAAGGGCAAGGCGCTGATTCTGTATTGGTCCTGGAACAGCTTGAGTAAGGAACTCGGCGAAAAGGTGCGCTTTGCCCGGATCGGGCAGCTGATTCGTTGAGCAGGCTCTTTGGCGGAGGCCCGGAAGGATACGAAAACTCAAAGCATATACAGGGAAAGGCCGCCGGCGGCTAAAGCGCTGATCGTTGTTTTCTCCCGGCCGGGCGCCCGGGAGGGGAAGCATTGGAGACGGGCTGGTCAAGGCGCGGGCGTGGAAACGATATGAGTGCAAGTCAGGAAGTCAGAGTTTGCGATGCTCCGGAGATGGATAAGATTCTTGCCCGGATGGCCCTGCAGATTATTCAGCGTAACCAGAACTGCGCGAGGTTGGCCCTGGTCGGCATTTTGAGCCGAGGGGTTTGTCTGGCGCGCCGTCTGCAAAAGATCATCAGTGATCTTTCCGGTCGCGAACTGCCCTTGGGCATTCTCGATATCACCCTTTATCGGGACGATCTTTCCCACGCCACCCACCATCCGGTGCTGCGGACCACCGAAATTCCTTTTTCCCTGGATGAGTCCGTGGTGGTGCTGGTCGATGACGTGCTTTATACCGGCCGGACGGTGCGGGCGGCTATGGACGGTTTGATTGATTTTGGTCGGCCCAGCGCGATTCAGCTGGCGGTGTTCGTTGACCGGGGTTGTCGGGAACTGCCGATTGCGGCGGATTATGTCGGGGTAGAAATTCCCGCCTCACCGCGAGACCGAGTGATGGTGCGGGTCAGGGAGCGCGACGGCTTCGACCAGGTGTCGGTAGCTCCGCGTGAAACCGAAGGGGGAGTGTCGGGCGAATGAGCCTTCAAAGAAAGGATCTGCTGGGAACCCGGGAGCTGGCCGCGGCTGAAATTCGAACCCTGTTGGAAAGCGCCGCATCGTTTAAGGAAATCGCGGCGCGACCGTTGAAGAAGGTGCCGGCCCTGCGCGGGAAAAGCGTGATCAATCTGTTTTTCGAGCCGAGCACCAGAACCCGGACTTCGTTCGAGATCGCGGCCAAGCGTCTGAGCGCCGACGCCGTCAATATCAGCGCTTCGAGCAGCAGTCTGGTCAAGGGAGAAAGTCTGCTCGACACGGTCGACAACCTGCAGGCCATGGCCCCCGATATCATCGTGGTCCGGCATCAGTTTGCCGGCGCCGCTCATCTGATCGCCGAGCGCGTCAAGGCTTCGGTGGTCAATGCCGGGGACGGCGCCAATGAGCATCCGACTCAGGCCTTGCTCGACCTGTTGACGATTTCTGAGCATAAAAAACTGGGGCCCGGTCTGGTGGTCGCGATTATCGGTGATATCGCGCACAGTCGTGTGGCCCGTTCCAACCTCTGGGCCATGCGCACGCTGGGGATCACGGTCCGGGTCTGCGCTCCGCCGACCATGTGGCCGCGCGGGCTTGAGGAGCTTCCCGGCCTGGTCTGTTGTCGGCGGCCTGAAGAGGCGTTGGAGGGGGCCGATGTGGTCATGATGCTGCGGATTCAGCTGGAACGTCAGGACCGTTTGCTGTTTCCTTCGATTCGCGATTACGCTCGGGTTTTCGGTCTTAACCGGCAGCGTTTGGAACTGGCCCGGCCCGATGCCATCGTTATGCATCCCGGCCCCATGAATCGTGGAGTGGAAATCAGTTCCGAGGTGGCCGACGGGCGGCGTGCCGTGATTCTTGATCAGGTGAGCAACGGCGTGGCCCTGCGGATGGCGGTGCTCTTTTTGCTGGGAGGCCAGGTCAATGAATAATGATTCACGGACATTGCTTTTAAAGAACGGGCGTTTGCTGGATGCCGGGCTTGGACTTGACGGCAGTTACGATATTCTGATTGTCGGCGGCAAGGTTCGGGAGGTCGGGCCCGGCCTGACCGCGCCCGCGGACGAGACGATCGATCTGGCGGGCCTTTGGGTTCTGCCCGGCGCGATTGATCTGCATGTCCATTTGCGTGAGCCGGGACAGGAATATAAAGAAAACCTTGCCAGCGGAACTCGGGCGGCAGCGGCCGGCGGTTTTACCTCGATCGCCTGCATGCCCAATACCGAACCCGTCAATGACAACGCCGCCGTGACCCGGTTCATTCTCGAACAGGCGCGCCGGGCTCCGGTCAAGGTTTTGCCGGTGGCGGCCATCACCCAGGGCCAGCGCGGCGAGCGCCTGGTGGAAATGGGTGACCTGGTGGCCGCCGGGGCCGCGGCTTTTTCCGATGACGGCAAAACTGTGGCCAACAGCAAACTTTTGCGGCACGCGCTTGAGTACGCCACGCTATTTGACAAACCTCTGCTTTGTCACTGCCAGGATAACGACCTGTTTGCGAACGGGGTTATTCATGAGGGTGAGGTGGCGGCGGCTCACGGCCTGCCGGGTATTCCGGCTCTGGCGGAAGAACTTGACATTGCGCGCACCATCATGTTGGCCGAATATCTCAAGGTGCCGGTGCATATCTGTCATCTGAGCACGCGGGGCGGCGTCGAGCTTCTGCGGGCGGCCCGGGCCCGAGGGGCCAGGGTGACGGCGGAAGCGACGCCGCACCATCTTTTTCTCGACGAGCGTGCAGTGGTCGATCTGGGCGTCGGCGTGACCCTGGATGAAAAATTAAAACCCGCGCGATTGCGTTATAATGCCAATAGCAAAATGAGCCCGCCGCTGCGTTCCCAGGACGATGTCAAAGCCCTGCGCGCCGCGCTTAAAGAGGGGCTGATTGATGCCATTGCAACCGACCACGCGCCCCATGAGGCCACGGAAAAAGTGGTTGAATATGAGCGGGCGCCCTTTGGTGTGATTGGCTTGGAAACCGCCGTGGCCCTGGGCCTGCGATTGGTTGAGGAAGGGGTCCTGACCCCTTTGCAGCTGACGGCGCGGCTCTCCCTGGCTCCGGCCGCGATTCTGGGGCTGACGGATCGGGGCACCCTGGCCCCAGGCCGGGCCGCGGATTTGATGGTGATTGATCCGCAGGCGGAATGGGTGGTCGATCCCGAACAATTCTTTTCGAAATCCCGCAATACTCCGTTTGCCGGCTGGCGTCTGCGCGGGCAAGTGGTTTTGACCATGGTTGACGGGAAGACGGTCTTTGATCGCCGTTGCCAGGACTGCTTTGGTCAGCCGGGGCGTTTCACGCAAGGTCATGAGGCGGAATAAGACATCTACCGCTACGAGCGGCGGCAAGCCCGCAGCGTCATCCGGGAAAGGTTTTTTTAGAAAATGACTCAGAATATCACACGCGGCGGCAAGGCGGTCCTTGTTCTTGAAGACGGCGCCGTGTTTACAGGAAGGGCCTTTGGGGCGACCGGCGAGGTTTGCGGGGAGCTCGTTTTCAATACCGGCCTGAGCGGTTATCAGGAGGTGCTGACCGATCCTTCCTACTATGGTCAGATGATTTTGATGACCTATCCCCACATCGGTAATTACGGGGTTAACGACGAGGATGGTGAATCGCGGCGTTGTTTTCTTTCCGCCCTGATCGTCAAAGAATACTGCGCCTGTCCCAGCAACTGGCGCAGTCGCGGGGAACTGGCGGAGCTGATGGCCCGCGACGGGGTAATTGGTTTAGAGGGCCTTGACACCCGGGCCTTGGCCCGCCATATCCGCAAGGCCGGGGCCATGCCCGGCATTATCAGCACGCTTGATTTCGAGCCCCGTTCGCTGCGCGAAAAGCTTGGGCGCTGGCCCGGCATCGAGGGGGTCAATCTGGTCGAGGCCGTGACCGTCGATAAACCTTATCAATGGCGACAGAAAACCTGGAGCCTGGGGGAGGGCCACCGCGACCGTGAGGTCCTCGCCCCCGAGGTTGCCGCCCCGAAGGTCGTGGTTTATGATTTTGGCGTCAAGTATAATATTCTGCGTTTACTGACGGATGTCGGTTGCCGGGTGACGGTGGTCCCGGCCGGAACCGGAGCCGCCGAGATTCTGGCTTTGCAGCCGGACGGTCTGTTTCTTTCCAACGGTCCCGGAGATCCGGGGGCCCTGGGCGGGATCGTCGCGGAGATGAAAAAGCTGGTCGGCCGGATGCCGATCTGCGGGATTTGCCTCGGGCATCAGATTCTCGGCCAGGCGCTGGGGGGCAAAACGTATAAATTAAAATTCGGTCATCATGGTTCCAACCATCCGGTGATGGATCTGACCACCGGCAAGGTTGAAATCACTTCGCAAAATCATAACTTCTGCGTCGATCTCGATTCCCTCGGCGTTGAGGTTGAGGTTACCCATGTCAACCTCAACGATCGCACGGTCGAAGGCTTGCGGCATCGCCGGTATCCGTTGTCTTCTTTTCAGTACCATCCGGAAAGTTCGCCGGGGCCGCATGATTCGGCCTATTTGTTCCGCCGCTTTCGGGCTCTGATCGACGAAAATTGCAGTAGTTGAAACGACCGTCCTGCAGGCTCAGGTAAGCGCGTTCGTTATTCCAGTCGTCTAAAAGATAGAGGGTTTTGCTTTGTCCGTTAAGGATAAAGCGCTCCGCCCGGGCCTGGTGAAAATGGCCGATGACGGCGGCCTTAAGATCGCTTTTCAGCAGTCTGGCGCCGCTGCGGTAAACCTGGGGAGGAATGAACTTGCCGCGGCCGTTATGGTGTCGGCTTTTGCGTGAGAGATAAAGCGCGAGTTCGCGGACCAGGGCGGTTGGAAACCTTTCGATCAGGTAGAGAAAGAGGGGGTGGCGGATCAGGGCGCGCCAGAGGCGGTAGGCGTAGTCCTCGGGGTTGAGTTGATCCCCGTGGGCGAGATAGAGCCTGAGCCCGTCAAGCTCGACGATCGCCGCTCCGTCATGCCAGATCAGGCCGCGGGCGGCCAACTGCGGGCCCCCGGAAAGTTCATGATTGCCGGCGAACAGATGGATTTCAACCCCTTGGCCGACAATTTCCGCAAGGGCAGTGAGCACCGGTTCGTATGCGGGTGGCGGCGCAGCCGGGCCGCCGATCCAGAAGTCGAAGAAATCGCCGAGAATGAAAAGTCGGTCGAGATCTTGCGGAAGCTGTTGAAGAAACCGGAGCAGGTCCTGATAGGCGGCCTCGGTGGGCGTCAGGAGATGGGCGTCGGCAAGGAAGATGGCTTTCATGCGCGGGGATATAAACTGAAAAACCGAAAATTGTCAATCGTCAACCGGTTGTCGCTCCTGGCTGGCGGGCCGGTTCTGGTATGAAACCGTTCCTTTTTTATCTACTCAGGTTGAAAGAAATTGCCGAAACGTACTGATCTGAAAAAAATTATGTTGATTGGCTCGGGTTCGATCGTCATCGGCCAGGCCTGCGAATTCGACTATTCCGGAACCCAGGCCTGCAAGGCTCTGAAAGAGGAAGGTTACGAGGTGGTGCTGGTCAACAGCAATCCGGCCACCATCATGACCGACCCGGAATTCGCCGATCGTACCTATATCGAACCGCTGACCCCGGAAACCGTCGCCCGCATCATCGCCCAGGAGCGGCCCGATGCCCTGTTGCCGACCCTGGGTGGTCAGACCGCGCTGAATCTCGGTATCGCCCTGGCCGAAAACGGCACCCTGGAAAAATATGGGGTCGAGATGATCGGGGCGACTCTGGAGTCGATTAAAAAGGCCGAGGACCGCCAGCTTTTCAAGGACGCCATGAATCGGATCGGGCTCGGCCTGCCGCGCAGCGGGGTGGCGACCAGCCTGGATGACGCCTGGGAAATTCTCAAGGAGACCGGTTTCCCCGCGATTCTGCGACCCTCTTTCACGATGGGCGGCAGCGGCGGCAATATCGCCTACAATGTCGAGGACTTTGAAAAGTACGTCAAAAAAGGGCTTGACGCCAGTCCAGTACGGGAGATTCTGATCGAGGAGTCGATTGTCGGCTGGAAGGAATTTGAACTCGAGGTTATGCGTGATCACAAGGATAACGTGGTGATCGTCTGCTCGATTGAAAATTTTGATGCCATGGGCATTCATACCGGCGACAGCATCACCGTGGCTCCGGCTCAGACCCTGACCGACAAGGAATATCAGCTCATGCGGGACGCGGCCCTGGCCATCATGCGCGAGATCGGGGTGGCGACCGGGGGCTCCAACGTGCAGTTCGGGGTTGATCCGCGCAGCGGCCGCCTGGTGGTGATTGAAATGAATCCCCGGGTTTCGCGCAGCTCGGCCCTGGCTTCCAAGGCGACCGGGTTTCCGATCGCCAAGATCGCCGCCAAACTGGCCGTCGGTTTTACCCTGGACGAGCTTCCCAATGACATCACCCGCGAGACCCCGGCCTGTTTTGAGCCGACGATCGATTATGTGGTGACTAAGATTCCGCGTTTTACCTTTGAAAAGTTTCATCAGGCCGAAGCCGTTCTGACCACGCAGATGAAGTCGGTCGGCGAGGCTATGGCCATCGGCCGCACCTTCAAGGAATCGCTGCAAAAGGCCATGCGCTCGCTGGAAATCGATTCTTATGGTTTCGAAAGACGGCTTCCGCCCTCGGCCTATCTCAATCCCGGACCCGACGACCTCTCCTTGGTCGAGGAGCGCCTGCGGGTGCCCGGCCCGGAAAGACTCTGGTTTCTGGCCGACGCCCTGCGGCTGGGTTTCGACATCGAAAAAGTTTATGAGATGACCGGCATAGATCCCTGGTTTCTCAACCACATTCGTGAAATCGTCGCCTGCGAACAGGAACTGCTTGAGCTTGGTCCGGCCTGTTTGACGCCGGAGCTTCTGCACCGGGCCAAGGCGATGGGTTTTGCCGATCGTTTTCTGGCCGGCGTCTGCCGGCGCAGCGAAAACGAGATTTACCGGCTGCGCCATGAACTGCGGGTGTTGCCGGTTTACAAACGAGTGGATACCTGCGCCGCCGAATTCGAGGCCTACACGCCCTATTTCTATTCGACCTACGAGGTCGAGGATGAAAGCCTGCCGACCGAGCGTAAAAAGATCATTATTCTGGGTGGCGGTCCGAACCGGATCGGCCAGGGCATCGAATTTGATTACTGCTGCGTGCATTGTTCCTTCGCGCTGTCCGGGGATGGGTACGAGACCATCATGGTCAACTGCAACCCGGAGACCGTCAGCACCGATTACGACACCTCCGACCGCCTTTATTTTGAGCCCCTGACCCGCGAGGATGTGCTGCGGATTGTGGAGGTCGAGAAACCTTTCGGGGTGATTGTGCAGTTCGGCGGCCAGACCCCGCTGAAACTGGCGGCCGCCCTTGAAGCGGCCGGAGTGCCGATTCTGGGCACCTCGCCCGACAGTATCGACCGGGCCGAGGACCGGCGGCGTTTTAAGGAATTTCTGGAAAAGCTCGGTCTGCGCCAACCGGACAACGATACCGTGGCCTCGGTCGAGGAAGCCGTGGCCGTGGCTGAACGTATCGGTTATCCGGTGCTGGTGCGGCCGTCCTACGTGCTTGGCGGTCGGGGCATGGAAATCGTCTATGACAGTCAGAGTCTGGTCGGCTACATGCGCAAGGCGGTGGATGTCTCCTTTGACCATCCGGTGCTGATCGATAAATTTCTCAATAACGCGGTCGAGGTCGATGTCGACGCCGTCTGTGACGGGCGGCGGGTGGTGGTCGGCGGCATTATGGAACATATCGAAAAGGCCGGAATTCATTCCGGTGATTCGGCCTGTTCCCTGCCGCCCTATTCCCTGAGCCCAGAGGTGATCACGGAGATTGCCCGGCAGACTCGGGCCATGGCCCTGGAACTGGGGGTCAAGGGCCTGATGAACGTTCAGTTCGCGGTTCAGGACAATGAAATCTACATTATCGAGGTCAATCCCCGGGCCTCGCGCACCGTGCCTTTTGTCGGCAAGGCCACCGGCCTGCCCCTGGCCGCGGTCGCGGCCCGGGTCATGGCCGGAAAGACCCTGGACGAACTCGGAATCGAGGAAAACTACCTGCCGGCCTGGAGCGCGGTCAAGGAAGCCGTTTTCCCCTTTGTCAAATTTCCCGGCGTGGATACGCTGCTCGGTCCGGAGATGAAATCGACCGGAGAGGTCATGGGTATCGATCTGGAGTTTCCCCTGGCCTTCGCCAAGGCGCAGACGGCCGCCGGCAACCCGCTGCCCGGCGGCGGAGCCGTGTTTTTGAGCCTTACCGATAAAGCCGGTCTGCAAAGTATTGTCGAGCCTCTGGTGAAAGCCGGGTTCAGTTTTATCGCGACCTCGGGCACGGCCCAGGCCCTGACCGATCTAGGGATTGCCAACCGGGCC
>DSCM01000105.1 GCA_011049115.1 Pseudomonadota bacterium | reverse complement strand
GCATCCTTTCACCTTTTCTGTATATGGTTTTAAAAACCATATACAGAAAAGGTCGCTGTGGGTGGTCAATTTTCCGTAATCACTAGCTCTTTAACTGATCAATTTTAGAGTATCACAACCAAACCGAGTTCGTCGATTTTAGATAACGGTGATACTGTCCCAGGTAGAGCAACGAGGACATTTCCAGAGCATGATTTCAAGGCGATATCCGCATTTTCGACAACGATAGTTTTTTTCAAAGCGTAACTGGGTCGAAAAAAAATTACGAATCAGTTCCTGATAGAGCTGTCCTTCTCCCCGGCCCTTCTGGGTTAGGGCTGTCAGCAGCTTCTGCATCAGGGAAAAGATATCTCTGTCCCCGGTTTTTTTACTCATTAATTCTTGCAGCGCTTCTCCGGCCTGTTCAAAATTCCCAGAGTTAATCAACCAACCGATATAGGCCATTTTAAAATGATTGTTATTGCTGTAGCCTTGCGCATGACGTATAAAAAAATCCTTCTCGGCGCGAGCCTGATTTTCCGGCCCTAATTTTGTGAAACGATTTATCAGAAGACTGACTAAGTCTGGGTTTAAAACAAAAGCCTTGTTCCATTTTGCCAGAGCCTCTTCGAAAAGTCCGTCTGACAAAAGAAGATCCCCATAATGAAGCCAGGCATCAATACAGTTTTCATCAAGCTGCAAGGCTCGATGAAAAAAGGTCACGGCTTTTTCCCGGTCTCCATTAAGAATGGCGGTTTTAGCTACTTCCGTATGCAGGTGGGCAATGATATTATTGTGCTTATCAGCAGAGGGGACGTTTTCAAAAAGCTGCAGTGCCTTTTCCCATTCGCGGGTTTTTTCATACAGAGAAACCAATTCCAAGCGAGCGGCATGATTTTTAGGGTTATGACCGAGGATTTCCTCAAAGGTACGGCAGGCCCGGTCAAAAAGGCCGGCTTTGGCGTAATCAAGACCGATCTCGAAAAAAGTCCGTTGACGAATGTCTTCCGGCAGGTTCTGTCGTAGAAGAATATCCCTATGAACCCGGATGGCGCGCTCCATTTCACCAGAATTACGAAATAGTTGTCCTAATGCCAGGTAAATTTCGGCGGTAGTGCTGTTGACGCGGGCCACCTTGATAAATTCAGCAACTGCTTTATCGGTTTCGTTGGCTAGTACGTAAGACAAACCCCTGAAGTAGGTTTGTAGTAGCTGAGAACTATCAAATTCATGTCGATTATTGCTTTCGAGTGGTGCCGGAAAAGAAGATTTGGCTGTCTGCCGAGTTGCGTTATCCAGTCTTGCCAGATTAATTTTTTTTCGCAACCACAGAAAAAAAATTAACGACAGCGACAGGATAAAGATCAGCAGGCACACCAAAAACATATGTAATCTAATTGTTTTTCAAAGGTTGTTTTCCATTCAGCCTATTCGCTTTGGCAAGCATGATTGTTTATCTCAGGACTGCTAATGGAAATTCCGCTTTCTGTTAAGGGTTGATTTCTGAAATGAGCTAGTTCATTTTCAAGCTCAGCTATACTTTTATGTTGTTTTTTCAATTGGCGTCGATTTTTTAAAATTATAATAATGTCGAACATGGCGACCGTGAGCGCACCCAGGAAAAGAGCGCAAAAAATGATCAAATAAAGAGGAGGGGATTTATGCAGGACGTATTCTCCGAAGCCATACTTGAGCTCAACCACCATCGATAAGGTGGAGCTATTCTGAAAAATAAACACCAGAATCAGAAACAGAAAAACCAAAATAATGGCGATTTTTAAATAACGCATCAGTGACGCCCCTCCATATAATGTAAATCAGGTTATACAGTCGTAAAAAAAGGTTTGAGTTTTGTATATGAATCATCAAGGTATTGTGGCATGACCATCGTGTCGGCGATAACCGGCATGAAATTATGATCTCCATGCCAACGCGGAACAATATGAAAATGGAGATGATCCTCGATCCCGGCTCCAGCTGCTTTCCCAAGGTTAAGACCTATATTAAGGCCTGCCGGGTTCAGGGCCTGCTGCAGGAAGCCGGTCGACTTTTTCAACAATAACATCAAGTCGGTATACGACTCAGCCTGTAGGTCATTCAGGTCGGCGACATGAGTCATCGGTAAAACCAGAAGATGACAACTGCTGTAAGGATAGCGGTTTAAAAGAACATAACTTTGCCGACTACGAGCGAGAACCAGATTAGTGCGATCTTGGTCTTCTTGGTGGAGGCGACAGAAGAGACATTCTTTCTCTTTCTCCTTTTGTTTTGGTGTGTCGTCCAGAATATAATTTATTCTCCAAGGCGCCCAGAGCGCAAAACGCGACATTCCTTTGCTTTTTCCCTCTTTGGTAACCAACTTAAATTCGGCGAGCGCCTACTTGATTCAGCACTGTAACGTAACACTTGCAAAATCAGAAACTAACGATTATCATGTTTGTAGACTCTTTGCCACAATTTTCTTGCCGGCAAAATACGAAAATCGAGAAAAGGATCAGGGAGAGTAATAATGATTATCTCGGATAAAGATCTTGAAAAAGAAGCGGTTTTGGAGGTTGGCCGCTTAATGGCTGCAGCCGCAAGAACAGCACCTAAAGGCAAAGGGGCGGATACTATCTTTACCGCTCTTCTGACCGCTGACGACAAAGACCGGGTTGCTAAGCGTATGGAGACCATCGCCCGAGAAGAAGATATTCCCTTCTTTCAACGCGATGCCGCTAATGTTTATCAGGTGCCAGCGGTTCTGGTTATCGGCACGGCCTTTAAACCTTTAGGAATACCCCATTGCGGAGACTGCGGTTACAAAAACTGCCAAACATGTCGCGACGAAGGTGAGGGGCGGTGTAATTTTAATATCATTGATTTGGGTATCGCTTTGGGCAGTGCCGTTTCTGTGGCAGCGTTGCATCATGTTGACAACCGGATTATGTTTTCCTGCGGCAAAGCGGTGATGGAGTTAGGAATAATGCCGTCCGAGGTTAAAATGGCTTATGCGATTCCTCTTTCAATTGCAAACAAAAGCCCTTTTTTCGACCGTTAACCCTTTTTATCTGTAACCTTCAAGTAACGCTTGTAACCTATTGATAGCAAAACTAATCCATAGATTGAACTCTTAAGTGTTCTTCGAGATGAACAGTCTGTTTGTTGTTGGCATTATGTGTGGCCGCGGCAGGGGATCACTATTCAACTCGCCGGACATTCTGAGGACAGAACATAGAACCTGATTCCCGCGACGATTCAAGACGTCCAACCCCCCGACTAAATACAAAATAATTTAAAGCTCAGCTGATTAACGGAAAAGACGGCCTGAACAAGGGGAGGGGCTAAAGACTATTGATAAAAATGAAAATCAATCAGATTTAGACGGATTTCAGTTTTCCCCTGCCAAGTATTTTTTTCGGCGGTAAAAGCCAAGTCAAGTTGATCTCCACTTTTCGGGCTTATTCCATTGAAATTGAAGGCGATACCGGATAAACGGGTATCTTGTTCACCAGCAAAAGTAAATTTAAAATGACGTTTACGGCTCTGACCTACAGAGAGGGTTTTGAGAAGTCGCATTTTGCGCAGCGCAAAAATTGGTTCTGGGTTACCCGGTCCCAAAGGTTCGAGAAGCTCGATCTCATTAAGTAATTTCTGGTTGATCTCCAGAGGTTCAAGATAGGCGTCGATTTCAAGATCTGGCAGGCCCCTGATCTTAAAGTCTGATCGAGTTAGAAATTCTTCTATCCCTTCGCGCAATCCTGGTATTTCCTTCTCGTTTATGGTCAAGCCAACAGCTTGTTCATGACCACCAAAACGAAGAAGATGTGATTGACAATATTCCAGGGCCTTGACCAAGTTAAGACCCGGAACGCTGCGCCCCGAACCGCGCCCTACACCTTTCTCCAGGGCCATCAAGATTGTCGGCTTAGCATGATCTTCAGCTATTCTTGAGGAAACAATACCTACAACTCCGGGATGCCACTTTTCAGAGGCCAAGATAATTGCTCGTTTATCGGCATATTCATTTCCGCCGGATAAAATCTCTTCTACTTCTTCCTTGATATCACTTTCAATCTTTCGACGAAGAGTATTACATTCCTCTAGAAACTGGGCTCTTTGCCGGGCTATCGCTTTATCATTAGTCAAAAAAAGCTCAACCGCAATTTTCGCATTATCAATACGACCGACCGCATTAATTCTGGGAGCCAGACGATAGGCCAAATCCCGAGCTTTAACCTCTTGCCCGTGAGGGAAACGACTGGCTTCCAACAAAGCTCTAAGTCCAAGGCGGTTAGCCTTGTTAATTTCTACCAGTCCGTAACTGGTTAAAATTCGATTGACACCAGTCAGAAGCATAATGTCGGCAACGGTTCCCAAGGCTACCAGATCTAAATACTGGAGAAGATTAATTTCTCGTGCAAGTCCTGATTGACGCAAATGACGACGTAAAGCCATCATTAAATTAAAAACAACCCCAACCCCGGCCAAATTCTTATCGGGATATCGGCAATGATCCAGATGCGGATTAATAATTGCCAAAGCAGCAGGCAGTTTTTCAGGAATCTGGTGATGATCGGTAATAATCAGGTCCAAATTGAGAGATTTGGCCAGTTGAGCCTCTGCAAAGCTGGAGATACCACAGTCGACCGTGACCAACAAAGTTGCCCCCTCTTCAGCAATCAGTTTGACGGCATTGGCATTTAAGCCATAACCTTCAGTCAGTCGTGAGGGGATGATGAAATCAACTTCAAAGCCGGTTTTGCGCAGATAATCAACCAGAATGGTCGTCGCTGCGATCCCATCCATGTCGTAATCTCCGAAAACGATGATCTTTTCTTGCCGACAAAATGCCAGTTCAAGACGAGAGACGGCCTGCTCCATGCCTGCCATTAAAAAGGGATCGGGCAAATCATGTAGAGATGGGTTCAGAAATTTATGCGCCGTGGCGTATTCACAAAAACCACGACTGATTAACAAAGATGCCAGCTGTGAAGAGATACCGAGTTCTTTACAAAGCTTGCTCACGGTCTCGGTCTCAAACGGCTTTCTTTTCGGCACCCATTTACGCGAACAGAGCTCATTCATAAGCTACCTTCCTGATTCTCCAGCCAGTGATCAGACCACCCGCAGCTAAAATCAAAACACCCCCAGCCCAAACCGGCCATTTGGGGTATTCATGAGCAATTACAAAACCAAGTAAAACCGCTGACAAAGGTTCAACATAACCAATTATTGCTGCATGCTGAGCCTTAATGCGACTTAAACCTGACAAATAAATAAGAGGGGCCAGCCCGCAATGTGTCAATCCACTTATAACAAGTAAACTCCAGGTAGAATGCGAAAAGGACGAAAAAGATGAAGCAAAGCCAGAGAAGGGGAGTAGTAGCAATACGATTAAGACCCCCTGCCACAATACCAGAACGAGAGCAGGCAATAAAGCGGTCAGGCGTTTGGCAAAGATCAAGGTGAAAGCGTAAAAAAGTCCAGAAACAACCCCGAATATGGCGCCTCGGGCATCACGGACAGAAAAAGAAAAACTGAAGTCTGGAACCAGAATAGCAAACAACCCAATCGCCGCAAGCAACATGGGTAATACAACCCAGGATTCAAATTTTTCTCTTAACAACAGAGGGGCTAATATAGCAACAAAAAACGGGGCTGAATAATGAGTGAAAACCGCGATTGCAATTGAGGTTTGATTGAATGAAGCAAAATAAAAATAGTTATTAAGCAGCAAACTTACCGTCAACAAAAATAACCCCAAAACGGTAGATCGAGAAATGGCATAATCACTGCGGAAAAAACCGGGCCGGCTCAAGTTGACAATTATAAGCGGCGGAAGGGAAAACAAGGTGGTAAACAGAACAATATCAAAAGCTTCTAACTGAAGTTTCCTGACTAATATACCCCAGGTACTCCAAATCAACAAAGCCCCAGCAACTTTAAAGTAGTGCCTTATCAAAAAATTTTAATCCCTTGAATATTTGGAATATTTTAATTTAATTTCTTTTTCGACAATCGGGTGCACTAAGTCGGAAACATCCCCCCCCAACGAAGCCAATTCTTTAACAATCCTGGAACTCACATAGGTATAAAGGGCGCTGGAAGTCATAAAAAATGTTTCTATCCCAGGTGCAAGCTTACGGTTCATCAAAGCCATCTGAAACTCGTATTCAAAATCCGATACGGCGCGTAAGCCGCGAATGATAACTTTGGCGCCGCGATTGACAAGGTAATCAATCAATAATCCATCAAAAGTTTCAACCATAACCTTAGTGTTATCTGTGAAAATATTACTTATCATCGCGATTCTTTCAGATACCGAAAAAAGCGGGGTTTTCTCCTGATTGCAGGCAACCGCAACAACAACTTCATCAAAAACCATAGAGCTTCTTTGAATCAGATCAATATGACCTACTGTAACCGGATCAAAAGATCCGGGGAAAACAGCCACGGCTTGTAATGACTGAGGTTTTGACCCGATAACTTTCACTTCAGAGGGCTCCATTAAGGTCAGGTGAAATTTATGATTTAAGCTTTAAAAAGGTGAGCTGACTTTGTCCGTAACATTTTTGTTTTACAACAGACATAAATTGACTATCTGGAAGTTTACATGATCGCCTATGTTCTATTACGGTATAAGATTCCTGCGCCAGAATGTTATAACTGCATGCCAGGTCAACCATGGCGACAGCATCTTCAGAATTAATATAAGGAGGGTCAAGATAAACAAGATCTAAGATAATATTATTTGATCTAAAGTAATTCAAGGCCGACTCGATCCGCATTTGTAAAACCAAAGCATTGCATGATATTTCCAACAAAGCTAAATTTGCTCTGATCAGGGAACAACTTTCCGTGTCATAATCAACACAAAAAACCTTTGCCGCTCCGCGACTCAAAGCTTCAATGGCCATAATTCCGCTACCACTAAATAAATCACCGATCACTTTCCCATCACAGAACGACGGGCCAAGGATCGAAAAAAGAGCTTCACGAACAATAGCTTTACTTGGTCTCACACCTGGGCTATTTACAGGACTGACTTTCCTGCCTTTGAAATGACCGCCACTTATACGCATTTATGAAAAGTTATAGGAGCTGATTTATAAAATCAAACGTAATTATTCAGCGAAAAAAAATTGCTAAATCTAAAAAAAAGACTTGACACGGGTTTTGGCCATTTTTTTCGATTTTTGGTTTGCCCAAACAAGTCATCATATTTTGACTGCAGGAAGTCTGTGTTGAACTGATACTGCAGTCTTTTCCGGCACACATAGCTTGCCGGCGCCAAAAATTAAAAGTCCCGTAAAATCGATTATATTGAGCGAAATTTCGCTTTTAAAACCTGTGTTATAATGCTTCCACAACACAGGGAGAAAATCGAATGACAATTGAAAATATCGATATCCAGGCAACCATTGAAAAATTACAGGCCCTGATTAGGGACGTAGAACAAATGCCGGCATCGACCAGGTCGATGTTTGAAATCTTGATCCTGGTTATTACCTTGCTTGCTAACCGTCTGAATCTAATGCTAACCGTCTGAATCTAAACAGTTCAAACAGCAGCAAGCCGCCATCAACCGATCCCTTTAGGAAAAGGAAACAAAAAACCCGGTGGCCAAAATGGTAGAGTTGGAGTTACGCTTGAAAGGGTCGATGATCCATCCGGACATCATTGAAGATATCAAGGTCGATCGGAAACAGCTACCAAAAGGCCAATATCGTCGAGTCGGTTATCATTCCCGCCAAGTGTTTGATATCGATTTTTCAAAGATCGTTACTGAGT
>DSCM01000104.1 GCA_011049115.1 Pseudomonadota bacterium | reverse complement strand
GCAGTTACAGAAACAAAGCCAGGGCAAAAGGTGAAGATTGTTTTCGTCAGGCATCGGCATAAAAGAGACTGCCTGGCTATCATCTCTACCAAGACTGGTCTGGCAAATGAGGAGGTCGTCAGAATCTATGGCAAGAAATGGGATATCGAGGGGTTTCCCAAAATAGCAAAACATCACCTGGTTTACAAAAAATTGACAGCCCCACAAGCAGCCGCGACATAAATGTTTCCTTGACTCAAAAATCCGAAAGGTGTAGCTAAACTGAAAATTCCACCGGCTTTCGTCATTACCGAAGCGTCGTTTCGCAATGACGAATTCAAAAACGCGAATTTTACCAGAAAACCGGGCTTCAGCCATGTTTGCCAACTTATGTGATTACCGAGCTTTGATCCTTGTTCTGCTCGTCCTACTTGGTCCGAGCACCACGCCGGCGGCGGACCCGTCCGATTACAACTTGAGCCAATGCCTGGAACTGGCGCGGCAGAACCACCCCCGAATCAAGCTGCAGCAGTTCAGACTCCGGCAGGCGCAAGAACTGAGCCGGGCCGCAAAGACCGAATTTCTGCCCCGGCTTGATGCCGGCTATTCGTTTCTGTACCGTGACCGGATCAATGCTTACGATATCGGTGGCTACAGTTTTCCCGCCAATACCCACGATGCCTATAATCTGAATGTAACCCTGACGCAGCCCCTCTTCTCCGGTTTCAGTCTCATCGAAAATTTTCGTCTGCGCCGGCTCGGCATCAAACAGGCTCAGGCCGAGGCGGAACTCGCCCACCTCGAAATCACCTACGAAACCACCGCCGCCTACTTCGAGTATCTCAAGCAACTCAAATTCACCGACACCGCGGACCGCACGGTAGCACGTCTCGAAGCCCAAGCCCGCGACGCCCAGCTCTTTTACGACCATGAGCTGATTCCTTTAAGCGACCTGCTCTACTCCAGGGTGAAACTGAGTCAGGCCCGCCAACAGCGACTTCGAGCCGAAACCGCGGTCAGCCTGGCCCGGGCCCGGCTCGCGACCATCATGCAGATTGAACGCGACCGCAGCTTCACGATCAGCGACGAACCTCATCGCCGCCCTATGAATTTCTCCCTGCTGCAGGCGACCGAACTGGCCCTAAAACTGCGGCCTGAGCTGAAACTCGCCAATTACGCGATCGCCTCGGCCGGACATCACCTTAAACTTGAACAAGGCAAATATTATCCGACGCTTACCTTGCAGGCTGAACATACGCGCATGGGTAATCAATCCAGCCTCGACGGCGACGGCATCACCTCGACGCCCCACAATACCACCATCGCCGTGGCTGCCGGCTGGCGACTCTGGGACTGGGGCGAACGCGGCCATCAGATCGAGCACGCCCGGGCGGCCGCGGCTGAAGCCGAACAGGCCCTGAAACAGGTAAGTGATGAAATCGCCCTAGAAATCAAGCACAATTATGAAAACGCCGCCACCTCTTTTCAAAATATCGCCACGGCGGCCGACGAGGTCGAGCTGGCCCGGGAAAATTACCGGGTCACCCAGCTCCGGTACCGCAACCAGCTCAGCACCGCCACCGAAATTCTCGATGCCCAGGCGGCCCTGACGGAAGCCGAAGCCGGATATTTCAACGCTCTTTACGAATATAACCTCCTGCTGGCGGCCCTGGCCCGGGCGGCAGGGGTCGAAAGCTGGCACGCCATGGCCAGGCCTGCGACCCAATAACATTGATTTTTTTGCCGCAGCGGTTATCATTTTAAGATAAACGACGAAACCACGCGGGCCCGGCTGACGGCGCCCCCCCCTGACGAGGTGACATCATGAAAAGACCTTTGTCTATCCTCTACAAAAAGGAGTGGTGGGTGATCTTTTTCATTCTTGGTTTTTTTCTGATCAACTACCCAATCATCCATATCTTCAACAAGGATCTGATCATTTTCGGCTACCCACTTTTTTTCCTGTATCTGATCATCGGCTGGTTTCTTTCAATTATCGTGATCGTGATTTACGTCTGGCTCTCCGGCCAGACGGGAAGCTGACAAGACACTTTGACCAACACCAAACCGGTGGGGCCCTCTTCCGGCCCTTCACCCACCATGATTTCGGCGTTTTTATAAGCGAAGGAGATAAAAACCATCGACTGCACGCCCCGTTACCTGCTGATCGCTACCATCGCCCTGAGCTATCTGCTGCTCCTTTTCGCGGCAGCTTACTACGCCGATCTGCGTAAACTTAAAGGGAAAAGCATTGTTTCAAATCCCTATATCTACGCCCTGACACTGGCGGTTTACTGCTCTTCCTGGACCTTTTACGGCAGCGTCGGCGAAGCCGCCAACAGCGGCTTTAAATTCATAACCATCTACATCGGCCCAACCCTGGCCGCTTTTTCCTGGGGCTTCATTCTGCGCAAGATGATCCGCGTCAGCCGGGAAAACAACATCACCTCGATCGCCGACTTTATCAGTTCGCGCTATGGCAAATGCGCCCGCCTCGGCGCCATCGTCACGGTTCTCGCCATCATCGGCATCATGCCCTATATCGCGCTGCAACTTAAATCGATCTCGACAACCTTTGATATCCTGGTCCATCCCGAGCTCCGTCCCGGAAGCCAGTCCGTCCCGGGCAGCTTTCCCCACGAACATCCCTTCTATTTCGGCACGGCATTTTACATCTCCATCGTCCTCGCGATTTTCGGCTCCCTCTTCGGAGCGCGCTATCTCGATGCTGCGGAAAAACATGAAGGGATGGTCGCCGCCGTCGCCCTTGAATCAATCGTCAAGCTGCTGGCTTTTTTCAGCGCCGGCCTCTTTGTCACCTACGGCCTGTTCGACGGCTTTCAGGATATTTTAGGCCAAATCGCGGCTCATCCGGTTCACCAGAAGCTGCTCCTGATCAACACCTCGCCGGACAACAGCTACCAGTCATGGTTGACCATGGTGATTCTCTCCATGGCGGCCGTCCTCTTTCTCCCGCGCCAGTTTCATATCGCCGTCATCGAAAACCAGGAGGAAAAACATATCCGGAAAGCTATGTTCATGTTTCCCCTCTATCTTTTTCTGATCAATCTGTTCGTCATTCCGATCTCTTTCGGCGGCCTGCTCGAAATCGGCGGGCCGGCCTCGATCGCCGACACTTACGTCCTGACCTTGCCCCTGCTCCACTCCCAGGAAGCTTTGTCGATATTTGTTTTTATCGGCGGCCTTTCGGCCGCCACCGGCATGGTCGTGGTTTCCTCGGTCACCTTGAGCACGATGCTGCTCAATCATCTGGTCATGCCCCTGCTGCTGCTGCTGAAAATCAAGGCCGACATCTCCGACTGGCTGATTCATATCAAACGCCTCGGTATTTTTGTCGTGATCTTTCTCGGCTATCTCTTCTTCCGCCTGAGCGGGGACTCGTACATGCTGGTCAACATGGGCCTGATCTCCTTTTCTGCGGCCATTCAAATGGCCCCCGCCCTGATCGGCGGCCTTTACTGGAAAAAAGGCACCCGCTATGGAGCCATCGCCGGCATGCTCCTGGGTTTTTCCTCATGGTTTTACACGCTGATGATTCCCGCGATCATCTACTCCGGCTGGCTGCCGGGCTCCATCTTACTGAACGGCCCCTTTGACCTCTGGTGGCTCAACCCAATTGAACTTTTCGGCCTGAGCGGCTTCGACTGCTACTCGCATTCCCTGTTCTGGTCCCTGTCAAGCAATGTCACGGTCTATGCCGCGGTTTCCCTGATCGGCTCCCAGGACGAAATCTGCCGCCGGCAGGCGGAAAAATTCGTCGATGTCTTCAAACCAACGATTGATCGTTTTGTCCATGAAAAACGCTACGCCAATTTCCCGGCCCTTTCGGAGATTGAAAAAATGATGAGCCGTTTTATCGGCAAAGCCCGGGCCCGCAAGGTTCTGGTCAATTTTTTCAAGAGTGAGGACTATGACGCCCGGCTCCCGGAAATGAACGATCAGGAGCGCATGCGCCTGGCCGCCGAGGTCGAAAAAAGCATCGCCGGTTCGGTCGGATCCTCGGCCGCCCGGATTATCTGCGAAAATTACATGAAGGCTCTGGGCTCGGAAATGGAAAATGTTTTTGACATTTTCGGCAAAATCTCACTCTCCCTGGAAGCCAGCCAGGAGGAACTGCAGCAACGCATCAAGGAACTGTCGGTTCTTTACGAAGCCAGTCGCATGATCGCCGCCTCCCTCGATCCGCAACAGGTGATGCGGGACATTCTTGATCTGCTGGCTAATAAATTCAATATTGACAACTGCTCGGTACGCATGCTCGATCGGGACGGCTTGCTGCGCATCAAGGCCCAGCGGGGGTTAAAACCCGAGTTTGTCGAGGCGGCGGAACGCCGCCCGACCATGGAATGTTATTCGGGCGAATGTTTTCTCACCGGCAAGGTCATTCACATCAGCGATACCAGCCGAATCAAAAAACCGATTTCCACCAATCTGATCACCGGCCAGGGCATCAAGTCCTTTGTTCAGGCCCCGATCTTTTCGGAAAATGAAATCATCGGCGTCCTGAGCGCCTCTTCGATGAAAGAGAAGGGCTATTTTTCCGACAAGTTCATTGAACTCTTTCAGATTCTGGCCCAGCAGCTCGGCGTCGCCATCAGTACCGCCCGCCTTTACGATCAGCTGGCCCGTTTTAACCGACAGCTGGAAGCCAAGGTAGCCGAACGCACGATCGAGCTGGAACAGAAGTCGCTGGAACTGAGCGAGGCCAATCGCGAGCTGAAAGAGCTCGACCGCCTCAAATCGGAATTTCTCGCCAACATGTCGCATGAACTGCGCACCCCGATGAATTCGATCCTCGGTTACACTCAGCTGCTGCTCGACGAAATCGACGGAGCCATCAACCCGGAACAGCGCGAGAGCCTGAAAACCGTCGAACGCAACGCCAACAATCTGCTCTCCCTGATCAATGACGTTCTCGATCTTTCCAAAATCGAAGCCGGCAAAATGACCTTGAATCTGCAGCTGCTCTCGCTTGACCCGATCATTGAAGAAACCAGAACCATTCTCTCGCCCTTGTTCGAGAATAAAAAACAACATTTTTTTCTCGAACAGGAGAAAGATCTTCCCCAAGTTTTCGGCGACGCCGAGAAACTGCGTCAGATTCTTATCAACCTGCTCAATAACGCGATTAAATTCACCGCGCCCCAGGGCCGAATTACCCTGGAAATCGGGGTGCTGCGGGAAACTCCGCCCGCCGGCCTTGATCCTGAAAAAAGATATGTCCGTCTGGCCGTCAAGGATAACGGTATCGGCATCAAGGAAGAAAACCTGGAAAAACTTTTCGGCGAGTTTGTTCAGCTCGACGGTTCGGCCAGCCGTCAGCATGGCGGCACCGGCCTGGGCTTAAGCATCACCCGGCGCCTGGTCGAGATGCACCACGGTATAATTGAGGTCGAAAGTCGCTTTGGCGAAGGTTCTACCTTCACCTTTTTCATTCCTGCGGCGCCGGAACAACTTGATCTTTAAAAAAAGGAGCCGATAGAGATGGAAAAAGCGTACACCGTCCTGGTTATCGAGGACAATGACGACAACCGCCGACTGGTTCTCAAGATTCTCGGACACAAGGGTTTCAACGTGGTCGGAGCCATCGACGGCAAGGAAGCCCTGGAGCGGCTGCGACAGGGCAAACCGGATCTGATTTTGATGGATATCAACCTGCCCGGCATGGACGGCTATGAGCTTACCCGGCGAATTCGCAAGATCCCGGGCTTTGCCGAGCTGCCGATTGTCGCCCTGACGGCCCACGCCATGGTCGGTGACGAGGGGAAAAGCCTGGCCGCCGGCTGCAATGCCTATATCACCAAACCGATCAATGTCCACAACTTTCCGGAAACCATTGCCGCCATCCTCAAGGAGAATCTGTCATGAATGGAACTATTCTGATAGTTGACGACAATCTCGACAATGTCAATCTTCTGAAAAAGGTTCTGGACAAAGCCGGCTATCATACCATCTGCGGCTACAACGGAGAGGAGGCCGTCCGTCTGGCCCGAGAGAATTTTCCCGATCTGATTCTCCTTGATATCATGATGCCGGTCATGGATGGTTTCGAAGCCTGCGCCATTATCCGAAGCGATGAAATAACCAGGGACATTCCGATTCTCATGCTGACCGCCAAACAGGAAATCAGCGACAAGGTCAGGGGGCTGGAAATCGGGGCTGATGACTATATTACCAAACCCTTTCATCTCCAGGAACTCCTGGCCCGCATCAGATCCAGGCTCAAGCTTACCGAGAACCACCAGCGCAAGGTCGACCAGGAAAAGCATAGAGCCTTGAGCCGAATGGTTCAGGGGGTTGAGCATGAAATCCGCAACCCGGTGGTTTCCATTGGCGGTTTTGCCCGCCGCATGCTCGAAGAAATGCCCGACGATGACCGTAAAAAAGCTTATGCCCGCATCATTCTCAAAGAAACCGAACGACTTGAACAGATGGTCAAGGAAAGCGCCGCGCTGCAGAAACTGGCCGAAGGCGATGAAGAGTGCGTGGACATTCATCTGCTTCTCGATGAAGCCCTGAGTCAGTGCAAGGTTCTCGGGGAACAACAACAGGCCACGGTGACAACGGACTACGACTCCAACCTGCCGCCGCTGATGCTGCACCGCGGCAACATGCTGATCGCCTTTGTTCAGCTCATCGGCAATGCCTTTGAAGCCCTGAACAAAAACGGCAAGCTGACGGTTAAAACCCTGCGTGACGAACAGGCCGGAAAACTGCTGATCCGCATCATTGATGACGGTCGCGGCATCTCCCGGGAAGATCTAAAACACATTTTCGACCCGTTTTTCACCAGCAAGATGTCCGGCTCCGGCATGGGTCTGCCGATGGCTAAAAAAATAATCGAAGAACATCACGGCGCCATCGCCATTACCAGTCGGCCGGGAGAAGGAACCTGCGTTACTATCTGCTTGCCGCTGCCGGCCAAAGAGGCGGCTGTCCCAGCCTGAGCCGGACAAATCACGACTCCGCAGAAATAATTAATGGAGGCGCCCGGCCATAGCGAATTCACAGGCCCCGACCCTTCCGCCGGCATATTACAAGGCCTTTTCAGCATGAAAAACGAGAAAAGGAATCGATAAGATAAGAGTAACCTGTTTACTGGTAGATAAAACCCGTTTAATTTGCGGGATACGCTCCCGCATGAGATTATCGACGCGCATGAATCTAGAAAAGAAGTCAAAAGGTCAACCGCTCTTCACACTCTGCCGGGAGGTTAAAAATGCCAAGTTGCCGATCCTTTTTTATCAGCCTCGCGTTTCTCAGCCTGATTTTTCTTTTTTCCGGTTGCGCCGGGAATCAGTCGGGGCGGATTTACCGACACCACGAAGCCCAGAGATCATTAAGTGTCTATTACGGTACGATTCTCGAACTGCGGGAAGTGACCATCGAGGGTGAAAATTCAGGGGCCGGCGGCGTCTTAGGAGGCATCACCGGCGGGATCGCCGGCAGCACCATCGGCTCCGGTCGGGGCCGGGTTCTGGCCACCCTGGGCGGAGCCCTGGCCGGAGCCGCGGCCGGCACCCTGCTCGAGCAGGAAAGCACCACCAAAGCGGCCCTGGAATTCACCATCGAACTCGATAACGGGCGCCTGTTGGCCATCGTCCAGGAAAACGATGGCCATTATCGGGTCGGGGATCGGATTCGCCTGCTGGAATCCGAAAACGGCACCTGGCGCGTCCGCCAGTAAGCTACCGGTAACCTTTTCTTACCGGCACGACAGGATTCCGGGAGCGCTCAAAATTACGCTGCCGGAGATTGCCGCGTTCCCGGGTCTGGTAGCTGCGCTCCAGGGTTTCAGAGCTCTTCCTCGCCGATGACGGCGGAGCGCCAGCGCCGCTTTTGTCTTCCCGGGTCGGCGGCGGATTCTGCCGGGAAATCACCCGCGACGATGGCGCTGAGGTCCGCACCGCGCCGCCCCGCTCCCGCGAAATTCCGGAACCTTCAGGCTCGGAGCGGCCCCGATCCTTTCCCAACCGGTCTTTCACCGGCGGGCGCCGTTCCACTTCCGGTTTTTTCCGAGGCTCGACCAAGGGCTGCCAACCGGAACCGGTCCGGGTCTCCCAACCGTTATCCCTCTTACGATGAACCCTGCCGAGACGATCGACAAACACATCATTGCGCTCTCCCCGACGTGGACTGGGAATTCTGAACGTTCGCGGGGCCGCGTCCGTTTGTGTACGCCAACGCGGCATATTTTTACGGCTGTGATAGAAGTTGATCCAGCCGCGGTTTAGACGGCCATAATGATAGGCCATGTCATAACCCCGGCGATAACCATGACGGTAACCATCGTGGTACCCCCGATAATGAGCCGGCCCCCACCAGCTGCCTCGATACCAGCCCCGCCCGAAAGAAAAAGGGTAAGGCCCCCGACCGTAACTGAAGCCGAAACTCCAACCGCTCCAGGAACCGTAACGAACATGATAGCCCCAGGTCTGCGGCCGGGGATAATACCAGTTTGAGTACCAGCCGGAATAGGCATAACCGGTACCATAGACCACGGTGTCATAACACAGATAGGTGTGATTATAGCCGAAAGTGTAACCGAAGCAAACCTCTTCCGGAGTCACGCCGTAGATTCTGACAAAGGTTACATTGTAAAGAGGATTATCCGGGGGGATGCTGTAAATCTCAGCCGGAATCGACGCAGCCACGCGCCAGGGACCGGTAGCCTTGGCGGCGACAAACCAGACCGCATCGTCACAGGCGAAATAGCTGCGCTCGGCATAGATTACCGGGGTCGCCGTGTTGACGGCATACATCATCCGCGTCCCGGCAATCGTCTCGAAACAGGGCTCTCCGTCATATTCGACCACGAGCTCGGCTTTTTCCCGGTCAATCCGGGCGGTCTCGGGAATCTGGGCGGCCAGGGCCGCCTCACGGGCCGCCTCGGTCCCCGGAACCGCGTACAGGACCGTCGCCACTTCCGAATCCTCGGGAATGGCGGCAAAAGCGGCCGGTAATTCATCTCCGGGAACATGACGCCAGACGCCGTTCTCAAGTTGAGCGCCGGCAAACCAACGCCCGGCCAACAGAACATAGTAAAGCCGATTTTCCAGCGAAAGCAGAACATCGCTGTCTGAATTACTCAGATAGAGCAGGCTGGTGCCCTGAACCGGGCTGAATTCAGGCCGGCCCAGACTTGAAATCAGCTCGGTCGCTTCCGTGGCGACCACGATTTTCGGTGGCGGTCCCGGCTGAAAATCATCATTTGGGTCATACAAATCGTCCGGCTCCAGCGCCGGGGCCCGGGCCGCGACGCGAGCCGGCACCGAAGTCGCAAGCCGCCACTCACCCTCAAGCGCGGCGGCCCGGTACCAGGTATCGCGATCGGCATAAAGATAATATTGTTTTTCCTCGGGCAGCAGCAGAATCGTAAAAGGGGTATTGATCACTCGCAGCAAAGCCCCATCATCCTCGCTTACCAGACGAGGCTCCCCGTCGATACTGACCAGAATCGCGGGCTCCGCCATAAAGATTATACGGGGTGGATCATGCTTGATTTTTTCCGCCATCCGGCCATGCACGGCCTGACTTTCAAGCGTGGCCAGCAGCTGATCCAGGCTTAAGGGCAGCTCCCAGCCGGGCACTTCCTCAAGCAGTAACGCATTAAAATGCTTGAATTTTTCTTCATCAAGACCGGGAAGGCGCAATTCTTCGAGACTCAGGTCGCGCAGCACCGCCAGGCGCTCTTCATAATCCACCTCCAGCCTCGCGGTAAACCAGATCGCGCCAAACATTTCCTCCGCCGCCGCATCGTCCTCAAGCAGGATCGCGGCCCGACCTCTGAGAACATTCTCGCTCAGGCTCTCCGGCTGAGGCTGATAAATAATAATACGGGTCTGGCCGGCCTCGATCTCCCGAGGCCATTCTACCGCCGCTCCGCTCGAAACTAGCCCTCCCCAAGCACTCAGAAAAAAAATTAAGGTCATCAGAGTCTTGATTTTTTCACGGTATTTGAGCATAATCAACCCCCTTGAAAAGTCTGGTCCGACTGAAAAACCATGCACCGTCTGCAAACCGCCGCAAACCGGTGAACATTTTGCACCACCGGTCCAAACGCCTGCCAGCCGGAACCTTGCCCTGAAAAAAACTAGCCCCTCGACCCTCTGAAGCCTGAAGGAAAAGGTGAAAACCATGCAACTTTCTTTCAAACAACGTCGCCTCTGCCATTTTCATGGCAACCGCATCTATTATGCCGCAGGCTGGCGCGGTCCCCTGGAAGCTCTGGGTTTGACTTCAGGGAAGGCCTGGGACCGTCTCGACCCCGGGAAACTCGTTACCGGCAGCCGCCGGACCAATGTCTACCTGGCAGATCTGGGGGATGGGCGTCGCGTCTATTTCAAACGCCATCTGCTTTTCGGCAAACCTTTTCGTTTCTTCCTGCGCCCGAGTACGGCGGCCGTTGAGCTTTTCAGTTACAAGACCATGAAGGAACTCGGCATTCCCGTCGCCGAACCCGTCGCGATCGGCGAGATCCGACGCTGGGGTTCCCTGTTCGCGGCCTGCATCGTGACCCGGGAGATTCCCCAAAGCCTGACCCTGAAGGATTATGCCCTGACCCACTGGCTTGGCCTTTCGCCCCAGGCGAAAGGCCAAGCCAGGGAAGCCCTGACAAACCTGATATGCCGTCATCTGCGCCTCATGCACGACGCCGGTTTTTTCCATTTCGATCCCAAATGGCGCAACCTGCTGGTACGCCCGGAGAGTTCCGGGAAAATCGCCGGAGTCTGGTGGATCGACAGTCCCAGAGGCAACCAGCTGCCCGCCTGGCTACATGACTACGGTCGCGTCCACGACCTGGCCAGCCTCTGCCGGATGGCCCTTTTTTTCCTGAGCCGAAGTCAGCGCCTGCGCTTTCTCCATGACTACTGCGGGCCCTCGGTCTCTCGCCGCAGGATAAGAAAACTGGTTCTGCAAATCGACCGCCACCTGCAACGCAATCCACCCAAACCGATACAACCGAGCTGCGCATCGACGACCAGCTTGTTCTGACTATACTATCCCAGACAACCTCGAATGGCAAATCAAAAACCATCCCTGGACTTTGCCGGTAAGCGGCAAAGCTGATAATCCCTTCTGGCCTCTCCAGCCGACCTCACAGACCAAAAAAGCCCGCCGGCGGAAATTTTCCACCGACGGGCTTTAAAACCCTCAAAAAAACCTGAAAAACGAACCCCCAACGGGAACTACGGCTTACATCATGCCGCCCATGCCGCCCATGCCGCCCATGCCGCCGGGCCCGGGCATGCCGCCGCCCATCGGCGCATCATGCTTTTCCGGTTTTTCAGCAATCATGGCTTCGGTGGTGATCATCATACCGGAGATGCTGGCCGCGTTCTGCAGAGCCGTACGCGCGACCTTGGTCGGGTCGATAATTCCGGCTTCAATCATGTCCGTATACTCGCCGGTCGCCGCGTTAAAACCAAAGGCGCCCTTCTCATCCTTGAGGCGAGCCACCGCCACTGAACCTTCCTGGCCGGCGTTGTTGGCAATCTGGCGCAGCGGTTCTTCAATCGCGCGGCGGACAATATTGACCCCCATTTTCTCATCGTGAGTCATCTCACCCATATCGTCAAGGCTGGCACCGGCGCGCAGCAGGGCTACGCCGCCGCCAGGCACGATACCTTCCTCGACCGCGGCGCGAGTCGCGTTCAGGGCATCCTCCACCCGATCTTTCTTTTCTTTCATTTCAGTCTCGGTCGCCGCCCCGACATTGATCACGGCCACCCCGCCGATCAGTTTGGCGAGACGCTCCTGCAATTTTTCGCGATCATAGTCGGAAGTCGTATCTTCAACCTGGGAACGAATCTGCTTGACCCGACCCTGAATCATATCCTGAGAACCGGCGCCATCGACAATCGTGGTGTTATCCTTGTCGATGTGAATCCGCTTGGCCTCGCCCAGATCCCCCAAGGAAGCCGACTCAAGCTTGAGACCGATCTCCTCGGAAATCACCTGCCCGCCGGTCAGCACCGCGATATCTTCGAGCATCGCTTTCCGACGATCACCAAAACCGGGAGCCTTGACGGCCACACAGTTCAGGGTGCCACGCAGTTTGTTGACCACCAGGGTGGCCAGAGCCTCGCCGTCGACATCCTCGGCGATCAGCAGGAAAGGACGACTCATCTTGGCAATCTGCTCAAGAATCGGCAGCAGATCCTTCATATTGCTGATTTTTTTGTCATGAATCAGAATATAAGGATTGTCAAGCTCGGCAATCATCTTCTCGGTGTCGGTGACAAAGTAGGGAGAAAGATAGCCGCGGTCGAACTGCATGCCTTCCACCACGTCAAGCGAGGTGTCCATGGACTTGGCTTCTTCAACCGTGATCACGCCTTCCTTGCCGACCTTGTCCATGGCTTCGGCGATAATGTTGCCGATGGTGGCATCGCCGTTGGCGGAAATGATTCCGACCTGAGCGATATCCTTATGGGTTGCGGTCGGCTTGGACATCTCGCCCAAGGCGGCAATCAGTTTCTCCACGGCCCGATCAATGCCGCGTTTGAGCTCCATCGGGTTAGCCCCGGCGGCGACCATTTTCGAACCTTCGCGGTAAATGGCCTGGGCCAGAACCGTCGCCGTGGTGGTGCCGTCTCCGGCGACATCACTGGTCTTGCTGGCGACTTCCTTAACCAGCTGAGCTCCGATATTTTCGAACTTATCCTCCAATTCGATTTCCTTGGCCACCGTAACCCCATCCTTGGTGATGGTCGGAGAGCCGAAAGACTTGTCGATAACCACGTTACGACCTTTGGGACCCAGCGTAACCTTAACCGCGTCAGCCAGAATATTGATGCCGTTCAGAATCGCCTGACGGGCTTCCTGATCGAATTTAATCATTTTTGCAGCCATGGTAAATCATCCTCCGAAATAATTGCGGACCCTTGTTTAACAAACAAGTCCTGTTCGTTGAGCTTTAAGGAAACTTTATAGTTTACGGAAATATCACGCTCGCTCAGTTGAGCACCCCAAGAACATCGTCTTCACGCATGATCAGATACTCTTCGCCATCCAGCTTGACTTCGGTGCCGGCATACTTGCCGAAAAGAATCTTGTCGCCGACCTTGACATCCAGGGGATTGACTTTGCCGTCATCGCCCACTTTACCCTTCCCGGCGGCGACAACTTCACCCTGCATCGGCTTTTCCTTGGCCGCATCGGGAATGATAATGCCACCTTTGGTTTTTTCTTCCTCTTCGAGCCGTTTGACAATGATTCGATCCTGTAACGGTCTGATATTCATCGTTGTTCCTCCTGATAGATGTTGTTTTTCTAAATTAATTTTTAACCAAACCAGCCTTTAGACTGCCGGCGGCTCAATCCGTCCGCCATCTTAGCACTCAATCACCTGGAGTGCTAACAGGTGGGAATATATTCACCCGAAAATGAAAAATCAAGGGGGGCGATAAAAAAAAATTCTTTTTATCGCCTTCGAAACTTGCGCCGACAAATCCTTCCCGCTCGCCAAGCCCGTATGATTTACGGTCACTCAGACCATTAACTATTTAAAATTACTGCCATTCCAGGGGAAAGTTATAGCTGGTCAAGGACAGGTCGTCGAGATGAAAACGATGAGGTTTATGAAAACGGCTCAGGTCAAAATCGGCTGGGGCCCAAGTCAGATCGATAATTTTCAGACTCAGGCTCGAATTCAGGCGAGACTCGGCCAGATTGAGCAAGGAAAACGGCGCTCCCGCGACCAGGACGGTCAGACCATCTCGGCTGACCGCCAAGATCTCTTCGCGGCGGCGAGAAAAGAATTTCCTTTCGCGCCGTTCCAGAGGCAGCGGAATCCTGGTCAGCAACAGCGGAATAAAAGCAAAGACGCTCTGGGCCAGACCGACACCCGGTGCAGGCTTAAGCGAACGCAGACTTTTTTCATCAAGTTCGGCAGTCAAATGCACCAGGGAAAAACCCTGCTCGGCATAAAAGTCGATGGCCGCCTGGTTGGCGGCGTGGAGAAAGGGGCCGGTCGCCAGACAAAAATCATCCCTCGAGCTTGTCAACGCGCTGAAAGCCTCGAGCTGATCCAGACCATTGAGATGAAAACGACGAAAACCGGCCCGAACCAGCCGACTCAGATTTGCTCGCAACTCGGCTTCCCGCCCGGGATAGGCCAGCGGCGGCAGAGACCACTCCAGCTCCGGATAACGCCGAAAGCACTCCCTTTCCCGACCGGCGATCGCGGCCCAAACCCGGCCGTTGAGTTCCAGCGCCACCCGCCGTCCTGGCCGGCGCAAAAACGCCTGGGCTCCCGTCCAGTCCGCCAGTTTGATCAGCCAGGAAGGCGCCGAGTGCGCCGCCGGAGCCCTGGCCGCCACCTCATCCTTTTCGGCCCGGTCCTCCGACAGCCAGGCCGGCAGTCGAGCCGCAAACGACCGTGCCTGAGCCTGAACCGGTTCAGGACCACGTTCAGCGACCAGTTGCTGGCGATACCAGGCCCCTCCCCGCCGACCATACTGATCCCGGCTGCCGACCTTCACCAGCAGATCTCCGACCCGACAGGCAAAAGGCACCGTCAAGGAAAGCATGCGGGCGCCTTCCCGGACGCCTTTCTGCTCCAGACAGGGCGCTTGTCTGAGGGTAAAGGAATTATCCCGCCCGTCCCGACCCGGAGAAATTATTTTCAACCGGTCGCCGCTCTCCAGTTGCCGAGCTGTTCGCAGCCGAACTCGCATCCCCGACCCCGAACCGGGCTCGGGCTGAGCGCGCCGCAGTTTGCCGAGAACCACTCCGTTACTTGCCACCCGTCCGGGTTCGATGATCGTCGTCGAGTAACGCCCACTGAGATTGGCCGTCGTCGTCGGCCGAGCGTAGGCCTCCACTAACTCGGCGTGCAAACCTCGGCAACGAGCCGGAGAAAGTTCGCCTTCAGCTTTAATCTCATCCAGGGCCCGGCGAAAAACCCCGACCGCCACCCGAACGTACTGCGAACCCTTCATCCGGCCTTCTATTTTACATGAAGCAATGCCCAGCCGCACCAGTTCGGGAAGAAAATCGAGGGCATTGAAATCGGACGGCGAAAGGAGATAATCTTCCTTGCCGCCATGCCGATAGAGACGCCGGCAAGGCTGAGCGCAACGCCCGCGATTGGCGCTCTGGCCGCCGTAAAAACTGCTGAACTGACAGAGTCCGGCAACCGAGAGACAGAGGGCACCGAAAACGAAGCACTCCAGCTCGATCGCAGTCGTGGCGGCGATTTGCCCGATTTCGGCAAGGGTCAATTCCCGACCCAGAACCACTCGCCTGCAGCCCAGACCGGCCATGCGCTCAACCCCGGCCGCGTTATGAATCGCGAGCTGGGTTGAAAGATGAATCGGAATTTCGGGAAAATCACGGCGCAGGATTTGCGTCAACCCCAGATCCTGAACAATGACGGCATCGACTCCGCTGCGGGAAAGCGCGGCCAGGGTGCGATAGATTTCGGAAAGTTCATCGTTACGAATCAGGGTATTCAGAGCGACGAACACCTTGACCCCGCGGCGCTGGGCGAAGCCGGTCATCAGCTCCAGATCGGCCAGGGTGAAGTTCTCTGCCCGAGCTCGGGCCGAAAACTTCTTTAAGCCCAGATAGATGGCGTCGGCACCGGCATCAAGCGCCGCCATGAAGGTTTCAAAATTACCTACCGGGGCCAGCAGCTCCGGAATTTTCCGGCTCAGTTCAGGACTTGCGCCCCGAATTTCATGCGGCAGGGTCTTCATATGAGAACGATACAACCCGGATGATCCTCGGTGAAACGCCCCACCGACCAGCAACCGGCCCCAAGCGCGTTAAAGCACCGCGCCACCTCCGCGGCTTCGGCCGCAGCCACCGCCAGCAGCAACCCGCCCGAGGTCTGAGGGTCGAACAGTAAATCGCGCAACACGGGATCCACCCGCTCCGCGCCCCGCAGACGAGGGGCAAAATAATTACGATTACGGTGCCCGCCTTCCGGGAAAAGCCCCAGACCGCAAAGCTTCTCCGCCGCTTCGAGAAAAGGCAAACACGCCAGTTCAACCGCGACCCCGACCCGGTTGTCGGACACCATCTCGGCCAGATGTCCGACCAAGCCGAAACCGGTGACATCGGTGCAGGCCCGCACCGCGCGCCGCCAGGGATGGGCCTGCGTTTCCGGGGGCAGAAGGTTTAATTTCGCCATCCACTCCAGGGCCGGACGAATCTCATCCTCGCCCACAAAATCAGCTTTCAACGCCGTCGCCAGCACCCCGTTACCCAAGGGTTTGGTCAGCAGCAGAGCATCTCCGGCCTGAGCACCGAGATTACGCCAGATCCTATCCGGATGAACTTCACCCGTCACCGACAAACCATATTTAATCTCCGGGTCGTCGATACTGTGTCCACCGGCGAGCACGGCTTTGGCCTCGGCAATCTTATTCAGGCCCCCGGCCAGAATCCGGCGCAAAATCGCGGCATCGAGACATTTGATCGGAAAAGCGACCAGGTTCATCGCCGTCAGCGGCTGCCCCCCCATCGCGTAGACATCGCTGAAAGCGTTGGCCGCCGCGATCTGGCCGAAAAGAAAGGGATCGTCGACCATCGGCGTGAAAAAATCGACGGTCTGAACCAGGGCGCGGTTGTCGTCCAGTTTAAAAACCCCGGCGTCATCGGCGCCCTCGAAACCGACCAGAAGGCGCTCATCCACCGGCAAAGCCAACTCTTTCAACACGTCCGCCAGCTCCGACGGACCGATCTTCGCAGCTCAACCGGAGGCTGCGGAAAGGGTTGACAGCCTGACCCGGCCCTGCGGTACTTTATCTTTCATAAACTTTACTCACCTCATCTTGCAGCAGCCCTTCGACCTCGGCCAGGACCCGGCGCCAGCCCACGGCCTCCAGACAGAGACGGCTTTTACAGGAACGCTTACGGCAGGGACTGCAGAAAAGCGGATAGCGGACCAGACGCCAGGGAACCCCGCGGGGAGCGTTGACCTGCGGGTGCGTGGGACCGAAAATGGCGACCACCGGCGTCCCCACCGCCGCCGCCAGATGCATGGGACCGGTATCACCGCCGATAAAAAGATCGCAGGCCGCGAACATGGCGGCCAGCTCAAGCAACGACGCGGTTTTCTGGGCAACCACCACGGGCACCCGGACCAACCCGGCGATCAGCTCCACGGTTTCGCGCTCACCCGGCCCCCAGGTCAGCAACACCCGAGCGGCAAGTTTTTCGACCAGCACGTTAATCAAACCTACATAACTGTTGCAAGGCCAGCGTTTATAAGCGGTTTTGGGACTACTGCCGGGATGCAGCACCAGCACAGGGCCGTTACCCGGCAGTTGATTAAGTTCCCACAACGATGCCGCCGCCGCTTGCCGGTGGCCGGCCGTCAACGCCAGGCAATAACGAGGTGGCCCGGCCGGCGCAACGCCCAAAAAAGACACCAGCTGCAAGGCCCGGTCAACCCGGTTCAGCTCCGCGCTGGTCGGTTTGAAACCGCGCTGATAAAAAAACTGCCCGCCCTCCTTGGCGTCCGGCCGGGCAAAACCAACCCGCTCACGGGCCCCGCTCAGCCAAGCCAGCAGGGCGCTCTTCAAAATGCCGTGCGCGTCCACGACCAGATCAAATTTCTGCGCCCGCAAAGTTTTCAGCAAAACCCACAAAGCCCTCAATCCCCGACCCAGGCGGCGGGGAGAACGCCAGCCTGCGGACCAAAGTCCCCGGTCAAAAACCAGCACCTGTTCCAATGCCGGATGCCCCTCCAGAAGCGAAGCCGCCGCCGGTTCGACCAACCAGGTAAAACAGGTTTGCGGACAAGCTTTCCGCCAGGCATTTACTGCCGGCAGGGTCCGCAGAACATCGCCGATCGCGCTCAAACGAATAATCAGAACCCGCCGATACCGACAGGGATCGGGAGTGACAGAGACCTCGGAAATTGACAAAAAACCTGCCCGGATGAGGGGATTGTAAAATTAAAGACTTCGAAACGGCCCCATACCATATTAGCCGAAAAAACGGCAAGCCTAAATCTTACGGAAAAATTTTTACCCCGGCAGTTTCAAATATACTTGACTTACGTCCGCGACAACCCTATTTAGCAAAAGACTATTCCAGAAACTTCACAGAAAACCCAAGCTCAGACAACGAGAAAACACGATAAGGATACGGAGGAGGGGGTGGCCGATAGGGAAAAAGGCTTACTGGAACGATTAAAAAGGTTCTTTCAAAGTGACCATGAAAGCCCGCCGACGGAAGCGGAACTGTTTGAAATCATCAATGCCAGCGGTGAAACCGGAGCGATTTCCGATGACACCCATGAAATGCTGAGCGGTGTCTTTCAGCTTAAGGAGACCCAGGTCCAGGAGGTCATGGTGCCGCGAACCGAATTTACCGCCATCGCGGCGGATCGCAGCCTCAGCGAGAGCATGGAAACCATCATCAAAAAGGATTTCTCCCGCTATCCGATCTTTCATCACAATCTTGATCAGATAATCGGCATTCTGCATGTCAAAGACATCCTCAAACATCTGGATCAGGATTTAAGCCTGTTGCACCCGCGCGACATCATGCGACCGGTCTATTTTGTTCCGGAAACTAAAAAGATCAGCGAACTGTTGCAGGAATTTCGACTCAAGGGAATCCATATCGCTGTCGCGGTCGACGAATACGGCGGCACTTCCGGCCTGGTAACCATCAGCGACCTGGTCGAGGAGATCATCGGTAAAATCTGTGAAGAGCATCATTCGGTCGCGGAAAGCGAGAAGCTGATCGAACAGCTTGCTGACGGCTCCTATCTGGTTAACGGCAAAACCGAAATCGAAGAGATCGAGGAGCTTTTCGATCTGGAAATCGATAATCGCGGGAAATTTGAAAGCGTTGGCGGCTTGGTGATCTTTTTAAGCGGCACCATTCCGCAAACCAAGGAAAACTTCGTCTACAAGAACCTCTCCCTGACGGTTGAAAACGCCGACAACCGTCGGGTTAAAAGGGTACGCCTGCGCCGCATCACCGAAACCGAGCCGGGCGCCGAAACCCTCGCAACCCAGCCCGTGACCGTCAATGAGGCTCAACCCGAAGAGTGGCACCAGCCGTCGCCAGGTCCCGCCGACCAGGGTCAGAACCCGCCCTCCGGCCAGTGATTCTGTTCATCTTTCTGTCGGCGGCAGCGCTGTCCAGCCTGCTGTTTTATCTCGCCTTCACCTCCACCCCTTACAGCTGGGTCTGGGCTTTCGGAGCTTTCCTCCCGTGGCTCGCCATGCTGCGCCACCACCACCTCACCCGCAAGCAGGCTGGAGCACTCGGACTGCTGAGCGGTTTTACCTTTTATTTTATCGAGCTTTACTGGGTTACCAATTCGATTGCCGGATTCACCAACCTGCCCTCCGGGCTGGTCATGTTCCTGATGATCCTGCTGGCTCTTTACATGGGAATCTGGCCGGCGTTGTTCACCTCGTTCTGGCACTGGCTGAGCCGGCATCGCGACCTCGACTCCGGCCCAGCCTCAATCTCGGCCGTGCTTACCGGGGCTGCGGCCTGGCTTTTACTGGAAGAGCTGCGCGCCCTGTTCCTCGGTGGTTTCCCCTGGCATCCCCTGGGGCTGACTCAGCTTGACAATCCCCTGGCCGCGGCCCTGTATGCCGGCGGCGGCATCCGCCTGCTTTCGGCCCTGGTCGTCGCCGGCAACCTCAGTCTTTATTTCGGCCTCGTCTTTCTGCGGAAAAAGGCCTACTTCGGACTGGTCCTCCATCTCTTGTTCGCCGCCGCCCTGATCGCCGCTCCCGGGCTGCTGTCCGACAAGAACGATCCCCACCCCCGCTCCTCTTCGACCGGATCAGGGCTTTCCTCAGCCACCCTGCGCCTGGTGGTCCTGCAGCCCAACATCGCCCAGAAGGATAAATGGCGGCCGCAAAACCGGGCCGCCATTATTGAAAAGATGCTGCGCCTGACCGAAGACAGCCTGACTTTTCGCCCGGATCTGGTCATCTGGCCCGAAGCCTCGCTCCCCCTGCTGCTGGAACCGGAAAGCGCGGTCTTCACCCGACTTGAAAAGCTGGTGCGGGACAAGCGCTTCAGCCTGATGCTCGGCGCCCCCCGCAGCCCGGCCCGCGCTTTCGGCGAGCCCCCAAAATTATATAATTCAATCTTCCTGTTCTCACCGGCAGGGGTTCAGGTTTATGACAAAATCAAGCTGGTGCCCTACGGCGAATTCACTCCTCTGACAACCCTGTTCCCTTTTATCGGCAAACTGGTGCCGGGCCTGGATTACAGCGCCGGGCGCAAACAGACCAATTTCACACTTGAACTGGCCGGCAACCCCGAGGCACCCGGGAAAACCATAAAAATCGCTCCGTCAGTCTGTTTCGAGGGGGTGTTCCCCGCCTTTACCGCGAATTTTTTCAACCAGGGCGCCGATCTTCTCGTCAACCTGACCAACGACGCCTGGTTCGGCGATTCCCCCGGCCCCCGCCAGCACCTGAAAAATCTGCGGCCGCGGGCCCTCGAAAACAACTGCTACATCGTTCGCTGCGCGATTACCGGCATCTCGGCCATCATCACCCCTCAAGGCCAATTGGAACAATGCCTTGAGCTGAACCGGGAAGGCAGCCTGGAAGCCGTCATCCAGCTGGAAAAGCAGCCCACCTTTTTCACCCGCCATCCCCGACTGCCCGTTTTGATCGCGGGACTCATGCTCCTCTTTCCCGGCTTTCGAGCCGCCCGGGACCTCCGCCGGGCCTTTTTCGCGCCGGCGGCAAAGAGCGACGAAAACCGGACCCGCAAAACAATCCCCGACGGCCGTGACAAACCTTCACCACCGGCAGACCGTCACGAAACCCGCGCTTGACAGCCGCCCACGCTTTGGTCTAAGGTGCCGCGCCATGCTGATCATTGAACCAATAGACAATCCGCCCTCGCCGGCGGCTCTTTTTCGCAGCCTGGCGGAGAAACCATGCCCGGCCTGGCTCGACGCCAATGTCGATGCGGTCGGGCTGGGACGCTTTTCCTTTCTCGCCGCCGATCCTTTCCTTAAAGTCATCGCCGTCAACGGCAAAATCATCGAAGAAAACTGCTTAAACGGCGAGCGGCGCGTCGGCAGCGAACCATTTTTCCCTTTTCTCGACCGCCTGCAGAAACGCTGGCGGCGACCCAAGGAAAGCGGCTTTCTGCCTTTCGAAAGCGGCCTGATCGGCTATCTCGGCTATGAACTCGGCCACCAGATCGAAAACTTCCCTCAAACCACGCTCAACGACCTGCAGATGCCGGACGCCTTTTTCGGCGCCTATGACGCCCTGATCGCCATCGACCATCTTGACGGCAAAGCCTGGCTGGTGTCCTCCGGCCTGCCGGAAAAAACCACCGCCGCCGCCCACCTGCGCGCGCACCAGCGCCTGGCCGAACTCCGGGAAACCGTCGCCCGGGCCCGGCAACCGACAAAAAAACCGCTCGCCGACCCCGGCCGCATCGTTACCGGAGCGGTCCCCCTCAGCGCCAATTTTTCCTTTACCACCTACCGGCAGGCCGTCACCAGGGCGCTGGCCTATATCGCCGCCGGCGATATTTACCAGGTCAACCTGTCACAACGCTTCCGCACGCCCTTTACCGGTTCCTGCCGGGACTTTTATCTCCATTTCCGCAGTTTAAGCCCGGCCCCATTTGGCGCCTACCTGGAAACCGGCTACCATTGCATCATGAGCAATTCGCCGGAACGTTACCTGCTGATCAGGGGCGACTACATTGAAACCCGGCCCATCAAGGGTACCCGGCCCCGCGGAACCAACCCGGACGAAGATGCCGCCCTGGGTCGGGAGTTACTGCACAGCCCCAAAGACCGGGCCGAGCATATCATGATTGTCGATCTGGAACGCAACGATCTGGGCCGCATCGCGGCTTACGGCAGCGTTCAGGTCCCGGAAATGCAGATCCTTGAGAGTTACGCCAATGTGCACCACCTGGTCTCAACCGTAGCGGCCCGGATTCGGCCCGGGAAAAGCAGCTGTGACTGTCTGGTCAACTCCTTTCCCGGAGGCTCCATCACCGGGGCGCCCAAACTGCGTTCGATGGAGATTATCGACGAACTCGAACCGACCTGTCGCGGAGTCTATACCGGTTCCATCGGCTATTTTGATTTTTCCGGCGACCTCGACTTCAATATCGCCATCCGCACCGCCATCGCCTGCAACCACCAGCTCTACTTTCAGGTCGGCGGTGGCATCGTTGCCGACTCCGACCCCGCTGACGAATACCGCGAAACCCAGACTAAAGCAGCCGCCTTTGTCAAAGCCCTGAACCGGCAATAACAAAGGTCGACCGGAAAAATCAGATTTCCGGTCGACCTTTGTTGAAAAACCGGCCCGGCCCGGCAAAAGCCTCAGCCAGGTTTTAACCGGCTCGGCTTTCCGACGCACAGGCACTCCTTAACCTGACGGCGGCAAGCCGATTTATTTTTCCTGCCATTGGGGAGCCCGCTTTTCCATAAAGGCCCGAATACCCTCGGCCGCATCTTCGGTCGTGCACATGCGCGCGAAAGCTTCATTCATATACTCAAAAGCTTTATAGTAATCCTGATCGGCGGCGCCATAAAAGGCGGACTTGGCGATCTGTAAGGCAATCGGACTCTTTTTCGCCAGTTCCGCCGCCCATTTACGGGTTTCGGCTTCAAGCTCGTCATCGGCGATCACCCGATTGACCAGACCCAGACGCAGAGCTTCACCGGACTTGATCAGCTGACCGTCAAAAAGCAGTTCCAGGGTTTTTTTCCGGCCCACAATCTTGCTCACCGGCACTACCGGGCCAATGCAATTCAGACCGACATTGATGGCCGTCAGCCCAAAACGGGCGCTTTCCGCCATCACCGCGAGATCAGCGGCCGCGACCAGTCCGGCGCCGTTGGCAGCCGCCACGCCGTGCACCTGAGCAAGCACCGGTTTTTTCATCCGGCTCATATTGACCAACGGCGTCTCCATGGTTTCAATCCACGCCTTATACTCCATCGCCGTCTTGCCGAAGAAATCGCTGACATCGATTCCGGCGCAAAAGGCCTTGCCCGCCCCTTTGAGAATAATCGCCCGGACATCATCGCGGCCATCGAGTTCCAGCAGGGCCTGATTCAGTTCCCGGGCCAGGGGCAGACTGAAGGTATTCATATTCTGGGGTCGATTAAGGGTTATTTCCCCGACAAAATCACCCAGCACCTCCACTAACACGTTCTCATAACTCATGTTCACTCTCCTTGAAAGATTAAAACCAGCCACGTTAAAACGATCCCCAGCTATAGCATATAAATCCTTTTTTGCCAAACCTTCGCCCAGTTCGCCAAACGACGGCGGAACACCGGCCTCAGTCGGCCAGGGCTTGGCGAATCAGCTTGATTAGCCCTGCGGCCGACGGCTGCGGGCCGTGAAACTCATATAAGACCCTTGCCCCCTCCGGACTCAAGGCCAGCACAAAAAGGACCGGAATCTCGTCTACTCCGACATACTCCCCGCGCGGATCGGCAAACAAAGGATAGGGCAGAGCCGAACGCCTCGCGAACTCTTCAACCGCGAGCAGGTCATCGCCGTAGCCCAGGCCGATGATCTTGACCATGCCGCTTAACGCCTCCCGCTCAAGCAGAAGGTAAAGCTCCCTCAACGTATCCACCTGATGCCGGCAAAGGGAGCACGCACTCTGAAACACCTCGACCACCAGAATCCGGGCCCGGATTTCATGCAACCGAAAATTTTCTCCGGCGTTAAAAAGCCCGAGGTAGGCCGCCTGGTGCGCGGCCGCGGGCCGGGGCAAACTAACCGGGGAAATCAACTCGCGGGTCTTTTCCGAAACCGCGCAGCCCTGGAGCATCAGCACCAGAACCATCCACCACCAACTTTTCGTAACTCTGCGCACGGTCAAGCCTTCCTGAGTGTTTGCCGGTTGTGCCGCTTTCCGGCGGCCTCATGCCCCCTTTACGCCGCCGCGCCCGACTTGTCAATCACGGTCTTCTTCCCGAAGCGAGCGAAACCGGACATTCCCCTTGACAGCAAATCATGGTGAATGATAGGAAACCTCGAGTTTAAATCCTAGCCCGGGAAACCGCCATCCCGCCAACCGAGTTTATCGATGCCGCAAAGACAGCCGGAACCGACCGTCAGCTCCGCCCAGGAAAAAACCACGGCCACCGCAAACCGTGCTCCGGCGCAACCGAAAGCGCGCGAGAAAACCAAGTCCGACCGGGGCACCGAGCGCCGGGACAACCAGGCTGTTCAGAAAAAACCACGCCCGCAGCTTAAAGGCATCGCCGCGCTCTTTGAAAGAGAAGAACTCAAGGATCTTTTCCGCACCTACCTGATTACCATCTGCGTCATCGAGGGCTTCATCTTCTTTGTCAGCTTTCTGAGTCAACTGGGCCCGGAAAATGTTCCCTTTCCCTGGAAATCCTATTTTTTCTCCGCCTTCATCACCCCGCTGGTCATTACCTTTTTGCTCGGCGTTATCGTTATCAGCTTCGACCGCTACCTTTTCGGCCATCAACCTCCGCCCGGCGACAGCGGAGAACTTTTGCCGGCGACCCTGGAGACCCGTGGCCGCATCCATAAATTTCACGCCTTTCTCTATGTTATCCGCCAGGTACCATTTCTCCTAGGACTGCTCTGCCTGCTGGCGCTTTCCGCTCTCGCCTACAAACTCAATGACATCCTGGCCATTCTCGGTCATGTCGGCGAACGCACGGCCCACTATTCGTTTATCGGGCTGGCCGTGCTCTTCGCGGCGGCCGTGATTTTCGGCCTGATCTGGATGTGCATGAGTTACAACCTGCGCAAAAAAACCCTTGAATTCGAATACCAATACCGCAAGGACGTCGTCGAAAGGACCGGCCTGATCCTGATCGGCCAGGACCGGGTCATGACCCGG
>DSCM01000103.1 GCA_011049115.1 Pseudomonadota bacterium | reverse complement strand
TGCCGGCAAAACTCTTGCGGCATGGTCGAAAGAGTTCTGCCGAGTTCACTGATAAAGGCAAGCTGACGCTCCGGGGTCAGATTCCAGCTGGAGTGAAAGTGCAGTCCCTGCAGGTCAAGGTAAGGGCTGGACTTGATCCTTTTCCAGAATTCGGGCAGTCTCGTGGTAGGAATGCCGAATTTCCGCCAGCGACGATGGCCGGCAGCGGTCAGACGAATGCCGCAGCGGACGGAGGTCGCGGCGGCGGCGGCCCTTTTTTCGAGACGTTCCAGTTCTCCGAAACTATCAATTAGAATCGTTGTCTGGTCGGCATGAGCCAAGGCCAGATCGAGTTCCGGGTCGGTTTTGCCGGGGCCGCTGAAGATGATTTCCCGGGCACCGAGTTCCAGGGCCAGGCCGAGCTCGACCCCGCTGGAGACATCCAGGCCCAGGTTTTCCTCCAGCAGGGTTGCCGCCAGCGCCGGGTGATGGTTGCTTTTGACGGCATAATAAACCATATTTGCTGGAAAAAATAAAGCACAGCTTTCCTGAAAGCGGTGAGCGTTTTCTCGGAGTCTGGCCTGGTCGAAAAGAAAAAAGGGAGCAGGTTGCGTCTTTAAAGGTTTGAGGTATTCTGCCCGTCTGGCGAAATGAGCCGCGCAGAAGTAACGCAGTTCCTGCTCCGGAAACTCGGGTTCTTCCGGATCCGGCCAGTCGGTGTCAGTAAAAGGATTTTGTCCGGCGATGGTTGAGCTCATGGTTCAATCTCTACCTTCAGTAAAGCATGGAGTTCATGGCATTGTTGAGCCAGATCCTTATCGGCGCGAGGTGCGAAAATGAGGTAGCCCAGCAGCCATGAATCGTAATTTTGGGGAGGCATGGTCACTCTGTCGCCGACCTTGCGTCCCAAGTGGCAGGTGAGAACGCGTTGATCCCGCAGTAAAGTCTGATTGTCAATTTGCCTGATCAGACCCCCGCGTTCGGCGTGAAAACGCAAGGCCGCCAGAGGGCGCAGAGAGGGACGTTTATTCACGGTGGTATCAGAACGGGCGAAATTGAGCGCCGCTTCGAGGATATCGAAAGGTCCGGCCGCCTGCAACAGGGCGGGCAGACAATCCCCGCCCGGCCGCGGAGTGATTTCCAGGAAAACCGGCTTTCCTTCTTTCAGTATGAAGTCCGCCATGCCTAGAGCCCGCTGCAACAATAAAGCCTTGGCCGCCGCGAGCAGCTCAGTTTTAAGTCGCTCGTCGAAAGCGGCCGAAAGCTCGGCGGGGTTGAGTCCGTAGCCGCGAATCGTGCCGAAATTATCACCCGGCCGGGCGATTTTTTCAGTCAGGCGCAGGATTTCGAGGTGATTTTCTTCCAAACAGAAATCGACACTGAACTCACGGCCGTCAATAAATTCCTCGGCGATGATCGCCGTCGGCAGATGTTGCGCATCGCAGAACAGAAGCTGATTTTCAGTCTGTTTGAGGGCCTCCATTATTTCCCGGAAAACGGTTTTTGCGGCCGCCTGTGTTTTGACCAGATAAACGAGTTCGCTCCCGCCGCCGCAGGCGGGTTTGAAGACCCAGGCCTGCTCCCTCTCGGCCAACAGCTCTGCGGCGGCTTGATCCGAGGTCAGCCGCCGGGACTCGGGGCAGCTGACCAGGTGCTGTCGCCAGGCTGATTTGCTTAAATGCTTGTCACGGCAAAGTCGAATCGCTTCCGGGCTGGCAAAAGGCAGGTCTAAATCTTTTGCCAGGTGGGCGGCCAGAGGCAGGGCCTCGCAGTCGTAGCAAACCACGCCGTCGATTTTCAGCGGGTTGTTTTTAAGGTATCGCTTAAGCTGGTCGCGGCAACCTTCTGCTTGTGTGAGTTCGCAAAGCAACTCTTCGCCGGGTTCCGGCGGGCATTCCTGAGCTTGTTCCCGCAGGCGGCGGTCACTGAGAAACAGTAAACGACCCGGATTTTTCCGGCGCAGCCAGTCGACATAGTCCGGGGTGGTGCCGACGACCAGGGTTCGGTTTTCAGTCATGGTGGTCTTCGGTGTCGCTGCCGGTGTCGGTTTCCGGTCTTGTGGGTTTAAATCCCCGGTCAATTTTGTAGAGTTGCTGGGGGGTCAGATGAAAGCGTTCTTTCCAGTTGAAATCGCCGCAGAGAAAATCGACCTGGGCGATTTTCTGCCGGCAGGCTTCCTCAATGTGATAAAGGTTTATAAGCTTGGCGATTCCGGGAAATTCCGGGTTGGTGCCGCCGGCCAGGACCGTCCAGTGATTCTGCCAGACCGCAACCAGATCAACGGCCGCGATGATGTCTTTGATTATAACCGTGACCAGTCGAAAACCTTGATTTTGTCGCAAAGTTTCCGCCAGGTTTGTGAATGAGGCCAGAAAACGAGAATCATAAAAATAAGAATTTTCCCGGTAGGCGGCCAGGTTCAGACTGAACATGCGCTCTACATCGGGAAAATGGTTGAGGCGAAAATTCGGCCCCAATTTTTTTAAGTTTTCAACCTCTCGCAGCAACTTTTTCCGGCTCTTGCCGTTGAAAGTCTCGAGGTAATTTGTCGATGAATGTTGATAGCTTTGCGGTCGCAGTGAATAGTTGATTTCATCCGTTGTCAGGTCGTGCGCCGGCAACTGCCTGTCATCCTGGAGATAGCGCAGCCG
>DSCM01000102.1 GCA_011049115.1 Pseudomonadota bacterium | reverse complement strand
GAGAATATTGTTTAAATCATGGGCCACGCCTCCGGCCATCAGACCGATGGTTTCCATGCTCTGGGCCCGATGCAGCTGTTGTTCGAGTTCCCGCCGCCGCTGCTTCTCCTCTTCTTTCAGGGTTGTTATCGCGGCTGCTGCCGCGATAACAACGCAGCACGTTGTTTACATCAAAAAAAGGTCGACCGTTGGTTTCAAAGAGCACGCATTTTCCAGTTTTGCTCAGGGTGGCGCTGACAAAGTTGGTAAAGCCCTGTTTTCGCATGAGAATCTTGCCGACCTCTTTCCGCGCACGCTGGGCCTCCGTATCTTCCGTCAGGTCATACGGCGTCTTGCCGATCAATTCCTCAAGAGTCATAGCCGAGCAGGGTTGTAACGTTGGGGCTGATATAGGAAAAACGCAGTTGCTTGTCCATTTCCCAGATCAGGTCATGGGATGATTCGACCAGCACGCGATATTTTTCTTCGCTGCGACTCAGTTCCCGGGTGCGTTGGTTGACCACCTTGGCGAAGTTCGCGGTTGAGACGAGCGTGAAGGCGAGGTCATGATTCTGAAGAAATTCAGCCGCGTAATCCCCTTTCTGCATCGCGATGGTTTTTTTGCCGTTCAGGTCGGCCAGAGTAGTGATGTCAGGTCTTTGCGCACGGATGAAGATCAGGGCCGGCCACCTCCCAGGTCACCTCGGTGAAAGCAAAATCACGCTTACGTCCTAGACTGTGAAAGAGGCTGGTGATGACGTCGGCCCGCCCGTCGAGGACCGCGGCCTGGGCCTCGGCAAAAGAAGCGTCCTGAAAGACGGCCTTAAAACCAAGTTCCGTGGCGATCCAGGAGACCAGCTCGATACACATGCCTTTTCGATTGTTGTCGGCGGCGATAAACTCGAAGGGGGGATAAAGCGTTTGACTGATGAAAACGATTTCTTTCTTTTCCTTAAGCCATTGCTGCTCGGCCGCGGAGAGGAAGGTGGCGGCCGAGTTTTCCGCCATAAACGCCGAAACACCAGACAGAATGGAATAAATCAGGAGAAAACGGCATAAGAGCCTAGGTTTTGAGGTTTTCATGGAGTGTCTCTCGCACCAGACCAAAGAGTTCGAACGGTGTTTTCGCTGGACCTCAGCCCGACTGCTTGGGTGGAAACTGACGCGCGGCGATAAGTTCAAGTTTTCTTTTACGAGACAACTTCTTGAGCGCAACTTCCCGGCGGCTGGCAAAACTGCGGTCTCCGGCTTCCTCCCAATAGACCAGCTCCGCCGGCAGGCGCGAACGCGTATAGCGGGCCCCCTTTTTTTCGTGATGCGCCCGCAAGCGTGAAACCAGATCATTAGTGATGCCGGTATAAAGGGAACCGTCGCTGCAACGCAGCATGTAGACCCGCCATTTTTTCATTGAAAAATAATTGATGATTTATCTATAAATTGTTATGCTTAGTTTTTCAGTGCTCTGTATAACGCCGAATTCAATTTCAATGAGCTTGTTATCTTAAAAAAAATACGTAACCGTCCAGTTGACCCGGAAAACCAGAGGGAAATTCGCCATCCCGATTTCCCTGCGATTTTCATGGTTTTCAAGTCTTTAAACAGGCTGATAGCAACTGCGCTGAATAGTTGCAAAAATATGTTTTAAAGTCAAGAATTGTTTTAAAGCCCGCTGGACAGTCCCTGCCGACTGTGCTAGGGCTATTTCCGAGGTAGTTTTTTGACGGCTTATCTTTTTGTTTTATTTGGAATGGAGTTGCCGGTGCCGGTCAAGCGAAAAGTGTTGGTTTGGGGAGGTTTTTTTATCGGGCTGTTGTCCTGGCTTTTTCCGTCCGGGCCGCGTCTGAGCGCGGCCGCGGCCACCAGTACCAGTCATGGTCTGGCTCTGCATGGCGAACTCAAATATGGCCCTGAATTCACCCATTTTACCTACGTCAACCCGAAGGCGCCTAAAGGCGGCCGGCTGTGCCAGGCGGTGATCGGCACCTTTGACAGCTTCAATGACCATATTCTGAAAGGGGTGGCGGCGGCCGGTATCGGTATGATTTACGATACCCTGATGGCCGCGGCCGAGGATGAACCTTTCAGTCAGTACGGTCTGCTGGCGGAAAAGGTTGAGCTGGCTGCGGACCGCAGTTTCGTGATTTTTGACCTGCGTCCGCAAGCCCGCTTTCATGACGGTTCACCGGTGACGGCCGAAGACGTGGTTTTTACCTTTGAATTGCTGCTGCAAAAAGGTCAACCCATGTACAAGCGCTATTACGCCGACGTAACCGGCGTCGCAGCCCTGGACCAACACCGGGTCAAATTCACTTTCAAGGATGGCAAAAACTCAGAATTGCCCCTGATCGTCGGCCAGCTAGAGATTCTGCCCCGACATTTCTGGCGGGACAAGGAATTTGACGTGGCCGATCTGACGGTGCCGCTCGGCAGCGGTCCTTATCGTCTGAAAGACTTTGTTCCCGGCAAGTCGGTCACCTATGAAAGGGTCAAGGATTATTGGGGGGCGGATCTGCCGGTTACTTCGGGACGCTATAATTTCGATCTTCTGGTTTTTGACTATTACCGCGACGCCACCGTCGCCCTGGAGGCTTTCAAGGCCGGAGAATACGATTTTCGCCACGAAAATGTTTCCAAAAACTGGGCCACTCTTTATCAGGGGCCGCAATTTGATAGCGGCAGGATTATAAAAAAAGAGATCGCCCATGAGATTCCCCAGGGCATGCAGGGTTTTGTTTTCAATACCCGGCGGTCGTTGTTTGCCGATCGCCGGGTTCGTGAAGCTCTGATTTACGCCTTTGATTTTGAGTGGAGTAACAAGAATCTCTTTTACAATCAATATCAGCGCACGCAGAGTTATTTCAGCAATTCCGAATTGGCCGCGGTCGGTCCGCCGTCAGCGGCCGAAATGGCCCTGCTTGAGCCTTTTCGGCCGCAACTGCCGGCCGAGGTTTTTAGCGACAGCTATCGGCTGCCGACCACCACGCCTCCGGCGTCCCTGCGGGCCAATCTCAGGCAGGCTGCGGCCCTGCTGGAACTTGCCGGCTGGCGGGTTGTCGATCGTAAACTGGTCGATCAAAAGGGCAAACCTTTTGTCTTTGAGATCATGTTGACCTCTCCCGCCTTTGAGCGGATTGTCCTGCCTTTTAAAAAAAATCTTGAGCGCCTCGGTATTGAAACCGTGGTCCGGGTCATTGATACGGCTCAGTATCTTAATCGCGTGCGCGAATTTGATTTTGATATGGTCGTCTGGAGTTTTGGTCAGTCCCTTTCTCCCGGCAACGAACAACGCAACTACTGGCATTCGGAGGCTGCCGAGGTTTTCGGCAGTCGCAACCTGGCCGGGATCAAGGATCCGGTGGTCGACGCTCTGGTTGAAGCGCTGATTCAGGCTGAAGATCGACGCAGTCTGGTTAACCGGGTGCGGGCCCTGGACCGAGTGTTGCAGTGGGGGTTTTACGTGCTGCCGCACTGGCATATCAGCACCTTTCGCATCGCCTACTGGAATAAATTCGCCCAGCCCGAGACCGTGCCCCGCTACGGTCTCGGGCTGATGACCTGGTGGAGTTTGCAACCCTGAAATGTTTGCCTATACCATTCGCCGGCTGCTGCTGATTATCCCGACCCTGATCGGCATCCTGACGATTAATTTCTTTATTATTCAGGCCGCTCCCGGCGGTCCGGTGGAGCAGCTGGTCGCCCGCCTGGAGAAAAGTGGCGAGAGTGCCACGGTCCGGGTTGCCGGGAGTGAAAACGCCGAGCTGAAAAGCCGCGCCGGGCAGAATTCGGCCGATCGGGGGAGCTATCGCGGAGCTCAGGGGCTCGATCCCGAACTAGTCGCAGAAATCGAGAAACTCTACGGTTTTGACCAGCCCCTCCATAAACGTTATCTGAAGTTGCTTCGGGATTATCTTTGTTTTGATTTCGGAGAAAGTTTTTATCGCAATAAACGAGTGGTTGAACTGCTCATTGAAAAGATGCCGGTTTCGATTTCTCTCGGGGTCTGGAGCACGTTGATTATTTACCTGGTTTCGATTCCCCTGGGCATCGCCAAGGCGGTGCGACACGGCAGCCGTTTCGATATCTGGTCGAGTACCATAATCATCATCGGCAATGCGATTCCGGTTTTTCTGTTCGCGGTCCTGCTGGTCGTGCTGTTCGCCGGCGGCAGCTATCTTAGCTGGTTTCCGCTGCGGGGACTGGTCTCCGACAATTTTGCCAATCTCAGTCCGGGGGGCAAGGTTATCGACTATTTTCACCATCTCGCCCTGCCCGTGACCGCCATGGTGATCGGCGGTTTCGCGACCCTGACCATGCTTACCAAAAATTCGTTTCTGGATGAAATCGGCAAGCAATACGTCATCACGGCTCGCGCCAAGGGTTTGAGTTTCAAGGAAGTGCTTTACGGTCATGTTTTCCGGAACGCGATGCTGATTATCATCGCGGGTTTCCCGGCCGCTTTCATCAGCATGTTTTTTGCCGGCTCCCTGTTGATCGAGGTGATCTTTTCCCTCGACGGGCTCGGGCTGCTGGGTTTCGAGGCCACGATCGGTCGGGACTATCCGGTGATGTTCGCGACCCTTTATCTTTTCACGCTGCTGGGTCTGCTTACCAATCTGATCAGCGACCTCTGTTATATGGTGGTTGATCCTCGAATCGATTTTGCGGAACGAGATGCATGAGCCTGTTTTCGCCTGATTTTTTTTCCCATCCGCTTCAGCGCCGCCGCTGGCAACGTTTCCGGGCCAACCGGCGGGGCTACTGGTCACTCTGGATTTTTCTCCTGCTTTTCGGGCTCAGCCTGGGCGCGGAAGTGATCGCCAATGACCGTCCCTTGCTGATTCTGTACGGCGGCCGTCTGTATGCGCCGGTCATGCGGGACTACGCCGAGACCGATTTCGGCGGGGAGTTCGCGACCGCGGCTGATTATCGTGATCCTTATCTAGCGGAGTTGATTCGCGCGGGCGGCGGCCTGGTTATCTGGCCGCCGGTGCGCTATCATTATGACACGATCAATTATAATCTCATGCAACCGGCCCCGTCGCCGCCGTCGGCGGCCAACTGGCTCGGAACCGATGACCAGGGACGCGATGTTTTTGCTCGCCTGTTGTATGGTTTCCGCATTTCGGTCTTCTTCGGTCTTTGCCTGACTCTGGTCGGCTCCGTGATCGGGATTACGGCCGGAGCGCTGCAAGGCTATTATGGCGGCTACATCGATTTGTTCGGCCAACGCTTGATCGAAATCTGGTCGGGTTTGCCGGTGCTTTATCTGCTGATTATCCTTTCCAGTTTTGTTCAGCCGAATTTCTGGTGGCTGCTCGGGATCATGCTGCTTTTTTCCTGGATGAGCCTGGTTGGCATGGTCCGGGCCGAATTCCTGCGTGGCCGCAATCTCGATTATGTCCGGGCCGCGCGCGCCCTGGGAGCCGGAGATTTGACCATCATGTTCCGTCATATTCTGCCCAATGCCGTGGTCGCGACCGTAACCTTCGCGCCGTTCATTCTCAACGCTTCGATCACAACTTTAACCTCGCTTGATTTTCTGGGTTTCGGCATGCCCCCGGGTTCGCCTTCGCTGGGAGAACTGCTGGCCCAGGGCAAGGCCAACCTGCATGCCCCCTGGCTGGGGCTGTCGGCTTTTTTTATTCTGGCGGTCATGCTGAGTTTGTTGGTTTTTATCGGGGAAGGGGTGCGGGATGCCTTTGATCCGCGACGGGGGGCGCGAGGTTTACGCCATGAAACCTGATTTCAAGGTTATCTTCCGTTTACTCAAGATTCTTCTGGTGTCGGCGTTCGGCGTCCTGCTGCTCGGCGGTTTCTGGTTCTACCAGGCCCAGGAACAAGCTGTTGAAAAAAAGGTCGAGAATGATCTCGGCGCGATCGCGCGACTTAAGGCGGAGCAGATCGCCGCCTGGCGCAAGAATCAGCTGCAAGCGGCCGCCGCCCTGCAAAATTATTTCTTTCTGCTGCAAAGCGTGACCTCTTTCATGGCCGGGCAAGGTCAGGAACAACGCCGCGATCTGCTTCTGCGTCTGCGTAACCTGGCGAAACGCCACGGCTACGCAGACATCATGCTGGCGGACCCGGGAGGACAAGTGCTGCTCAGCCTGGTCGCGGCTCCTGATTGCCGGTGCGACTTCGAGTCCGCCCTGGCGCAGGCCTGGAGTGCACATGCTCCCGTATTTACCAGTCTCCACCTGGAATCGAGCGACACGTTTCCGCATCTTGCGCTGATCATGCCGCTTTATCATAAAAACGGATTAAGCGTTTTGCCGCTGGCCGCGTTGATCATGGTCAATGACGCCTCAAGCTTTCTCTATCCCCTGGTCCGTTTCTGGCCGACGCCCAGCGACAGCGCGGAAACCCTGCTGGTGCAACGCGACGGCGACGAGGTTTTATTTCTCAACGACCTGCGGCATCGTTCCGACACCGCTCTTAAATTACGGCTGCCTTTGAGCCGGACCGAGACTCCAGCCGTCATGGCCGGATTGGGCCGGCAAGGCTTTGTGCGGGGCAGAGATTATCGCGGCGTCAAGGTGGTCGCGGTCATTCTTCCCATTCCGGATTCTCCCTGGATCATGATCGCCAAAATCGATGAAGCGGAAGTCTTTGCCGAATGGCGTTTCCGCTCGGCCCTGATTCTGGCCTTGTTTATGTTGCTGGCCGCCTGCATCGGCGCGCTCGGATTGGTTATGGGACAACGCAACAAAAAGGCTTACTACCGGGCCTTGTATTTTTCCGAGGCGGCGCTGCGGGCCGGTGAACAACGCCACCGCGTGACCTTAAAAGCCATCGGCGACGCGGTCATCGCCACCGATGGTCGGGGGCTGGTGGAGCTGCTCAATCCGGTAGCCGAAAACCTTACCGGCTGGTCTCAGGCCGAGGCCTGCGGCCGCCCGCTGACCGAGATTTTTCGCATTATCAACGAGGAAACCCGAAATCCGGTCGAAGATCCGGTGGCCAAGGTTCTGCGTCAGGGAACGATCGTCGGCCTGGCCAACCACACCCTGCTCGTTGCCCGCGATGGGGTGGAGCGGCCCATCGCCGACAGCGGCGCACCTATTCGGAATGAAAAGGGCGTGATCAGCGGCGTGGTTCTGGTCTTCCGTGACCAGACCCGGGAGCGCGAGGCGGAGCGCACGCTGCGGGCCGAGCTGGCCCGCAGCCAGAGTTATCTGGACACGGTTGAGACTGTGATTGTCGCCCTGGACGAGAAGGGCGATATCAGTCTCATCAACCGTAAGGGTTGCGAATTGCTGGGCCGGCGAGCGGCAGAACTCAAAGGCCGCAACTGGTTTGACAACTGCCTGCCCGCCGAGAACAAGGATGAGGTGTCCGTTTTGTTCTCGCAGATCGTGGCGGGCAAGGTCGAGCCCTTTGAATACCATGAAAATGAGGTGATCGCCTGTAACGGCGAACGTCGCACCCTTGCCTGGCATAATGCTCTCTTGCGGGACGAGACGGGCGCCATTACCGGGGTTCTGAGCGCCGGCGAGGATATCAGCGAGCGCAAAATAATGGAGGAGCGGTTGCGGCATGTAACTGCCGTGTTAAGAGGCTTGCGCAAGGTCAACCAATTGATCATCCATGAGAAGAACCGGGAAATTCTGTTGCGCCGGGCCGGCGAAATCCTTGTCGAAACCCGCGGTTATCATTCCGCCTGGGTCGCCTTGCGCGAGGGCTTGGGGGAACTGCGGGTTGTGGCCGCAGCGGGGGTCGGCGACAATTTTGCCAAGTTGCGGAGTGAGCTTGAAAACGGCGTCTGGCCGGAATGCTGCCGCCGGGCCCTGGCCGGACCTGAGGTTGTGCTCGGGCATGGTACGAAAGCTGATTGCCATGTTTGTCCTCTGGCTCATACCTACGGCGACACGGCGGCCCTGGCCGGGGCTTTGCGCCATGCCGGCGAAGAGTATGGCGTCCTCGTGGCCGCTCTGCCGGTTGGGGTGGCAGACGACGTCGAGGAACGGGCTCTGTTCGCAGAACTCTGCGGCGACCTCGCTTTCGCCTTACACGGTCTTGCCGTCGATCAGGAACATGATAAACTGCGGACTCAGCTCAACCAGGCTCAGAAGATGGAAGCCGTCGGCCGTCTGGCCGGAGGCGTGGCCCACGATTTCAACAATATTCTCAGTGTCATCATCGGTTACTCGGAACTGGCGTTGAATAAAGTGGCAGCTGAAACGCCGTTGCATAAGGATCTGCAGGAAATTCTGGCCGCGGCCGCACGATCCCGGGATATCGTTCGGCAGTTGCTGGCCTTCGCCCGCAAAGAAAACATTGCGCCCCAGGTTCTCGACCTGAACGCCGGGGTGCAGAACATGCTTAAGATTTTGCGGCGACTCATCGGAGAGGATCTTGACCTGGTCTGGCATCCGGGAAATGATTTGTGGCCGGTGCTGCTGGACCCGTCGCAACTCGATCAGATTCTTGCCAACCTCTGTGTCAACGCCCGGGATGCCATCAGCGATGTGGGCAAGGTCAGTATTGAGACGGCCAAGGTAAGCTTCGACGAGGCTTATTGCGCGTTGCACGCGGAGGCCGCGCCCGGCGATTTTGTGTTGTTGGCCGTCAGTGATGACGGTTGCGGCATGGACCGCGAGATCGTGGCGCAGATCTTCGAGCCTTTTTTTTCCACCAAAGGGGCCGGCCGGGGCACCGGCATGGGGTTGTCCACGGTGTACGGAATCGTCAAACAGAACCAGGGTTTTATCAATGTTTACAGTGAACCGGGCGAAGGCACCAGCTTCAGGATTTATCTGCCGCGGTATATGGGGGCAGAGCTTCCGGAGAAGCCTGTGCCGGTTCCCGAAAAGATTCATCCGGGCGCCGCTGAAACCGTGCTGGTGGTGGAAGATGAATTTCCCATTCTTGAGCTGGTTAAAACCATTCTCACCCAACTCAACTACAGGGTTTTGACCGCGCCGACCCCTTCCGACGCTTTGCGGATGGCCGCCGAGCATGACGGCGAGATCGACCTGTTGCTTACCGACGTGGTGATGCCTGAAATGAACGGCCGGGAACTGTCCGGACGCTTGCAGGCCCTGTACCCAAAGCTTAAGTGTTTGTACATGTCGGGATATACCGCGAACGTGATCGTGCACCGGGGGGTGCTCGACAAAGGTTGCCAATTCATTCAGAAGCCTTTTTCAACCAGGGATCTGGCCGCCAAAATCAGGATGGTGCTGGCCGACAAATGATGGGGTTTAACGCGTGTGTTTCCGGCAACGGTTGACCGGGTTTTCTTGAGCTCGTCTTCCCCCGTGGTCAGGCCGGAAATCGCGGCGCGGGAGCTGTTTTTTAAGATTCAAAATGGCCCCGATTATAAAGGAGCGTTGTCATGGACTGGTTTAGACATCTCAGGGGTAAAGTCAAAGCTGTTATTGAGCTTTGGGGTCATGGGCGCCCTGCTGGTCGGCTTGTCCCTGACCGCCTATGATAAACTCGCCCTGATGCAAAGGCTTGAGCGCTAGATGGTTGACCAGAGTTATGCGGCCTTGATGGCCTTACTGGAAACCCGCTCCGATCTGAATCGCATTCGGGGTTCCTTGCTGGGACTGCTGGTAGCCGAGAATGTCGCCGCCACGAGTACTTTAAAGCGCGAAATTGAGGACAGATTGCAGGAGATTGACCTTGCCGTTGATCAGGTCAAGACCTTTTTGCACAAGCATGCGCTCGCCGGAGAACTCAAACTGGTTGCCGAACTGGAGCATGATCTGGAGGCCTATTGTTTGGATCTCGCGCAACAGCTTAAACTGATTGGCGCCGGTAAAGCCGACGAAGCGCGTATGATCGGCACGGGAGCGCAAAAAGCGCGTTTTGAACGAATGCGTGCAACTTTGATCGCGGTTGACGAGGGGCTGCGAAAATATATCGCCACCAGGGTGGGCGAATCCGCGCGTCTGCTGAACCACGCGGTCATCACGTTTGTGATCATCGCGCTGGCGGCGATTTTATTTGCCCTTTTCATAGCCTGGGTAATGAACCGGGTGATCGCCTTTCCGTTACAGCAAATCACCGCCGCGGCGGAGCGGGTCGCCGCGGGCGATCTGGGCGTGCGCACATAAATTTTGACTCGTGATGAAATCGGCGGGCTCGGCGCGGCTTTCAACGACATGGCGGCTAAACTGCAAAGACAGGAGCGGCTGCGCGAGGGGCGGAACCGGCTGAACGAACACCTGCGGGGTGAAAAGGACCTCGTGACGCTCGCCGATGAAATTATCGCCTGTGTCGTCGAAGTCGTTGACGCCCAGTTGGGGAGCGCTTTTTCTGTTTGTTAACGGCCGGCTTCGTCTGACCGGTCGCTATGCCTACCGTAAACACGAGGCGGTGTCGGAGGTCTTTGCGGTTGGTGTGAAGGGTTGGTGGGGCAGGCGGCGGCCGGGAAAAAGCCGCTGTCGCTGCACGATGTGCCGGCAGACTATGTCATGATCGGATCGGCCCTCGGCCAACTGGGCCCCCGGAATATTCTCGCTGTGCCCTTCCTGTTTGAGCAGGAGCTCATGGGGGTTATTGAAATTGCCTCGCTTAAGCCGTTCTCGGCTCTGCACCGGGACTTTTTTGACCTGGTGACCGATTCGATCGGGATCGCCGTCCAGACCGCCCAATCGCGGGAACGCATGAAGGAACTGCTCGAGGAGTCGAAGCGCTTAACCGAAGAACTTCAGGTTCAGCAGGAGGAGTTGAGGGTTGCCAACGAGGAGTTGGAAGAACAGACTTTGCGCTTGCAGGAATCCGAGGAAAATCTCAGGCGGCAACAAGAGGAATTGGAGCTCACCAATGAGGAGCTCAAGGAAAAAAATGATCTGCTTGAACGCCGGACCCGGGAAATCGAACGTGCCGGAAAGGTCGTGAAGGAAAAAGCCGAGGAAGTGGCGCTGGCCAGCAAGTACAAGTCCGAATTCCTGGCGAACATGTCGCATGAACTGCGAACGCCGCTGAACAGCCTGCTGCTGCTCGCTCAAGGTCTCGCCCGAAACCAGGATGGCAATCTGGCCGCCGATCAGGTGGAGTCGGCGAAGATTATTCACGCCGCCGGTAACGATCTTCTGAACCTGATCAACGAAATTCTGGATCTGTCTCGAATCGAGGCCGGGCGCATAGATTTGCGTTTCGGACCGGTGTCGGTCAGCGAGCTTGCCGAACGCGTCCGCACATCTTTCGGGCATCTGGCCGAGGAAAAGGGGATCAGCCTGAAGGTGGTGATCCGTGAGGACGCGCCCGACGAAATTACCAGCGACCCCAAGCGCGTCGAACAGGTGATTCGCAACCTTGTCTCCAACGCCGTCAAATTCACGGAGACCGGCGGCGTCACGGTCACCTTCGCTCAGGGTCGGATCCGCGCTCCGCGACAGCTCGCCATCAGCATCACCGACACCGGAATCGGCATCGCCCGGGAACAGCATAAGGTGATTTTCGAGGCCTTTTAGCAGACCGACGGCAGCACGGCGCGAAAATACGGCGGCACGGGACTGGGGCTGTCGATTTCCCGCGAAATCGCAACCCTGCTGGGCGGTGAAATCCAGCTGGATAGCGAACCGGGCCGGGGATCGACGTTTCGCCTTGAACTTCCGGTTGAAGCTCAGACAGCCCCTGAAAACGGAGCGCGGTCGGCGAAAAAACATGCCGATGTCCAGACTGCAGAGCCCCGGATTCCACCCCCGATAAACGACGATCGTGATCTTCTCAGCGCCACTGACCGGGTTATTCTGATTATTGAGGACGATTTACGTTTTGCCGGGCTCCTGCGGGATAAATGCCACGAGAAAGGCCTGAAATGCCTGGCCGCGGCGACCGGGGAAATCGGTCTGGAACTCGCGGTCAAACATCTGCCGGAGGCGGTGATTCCCGACATCGGGCTTTCCGGTATGGACGGCTGGACGGTCCTGGGGATGCTCAAGGAAGATGTTCGCACCCGTCATATTCCCGTTCATGTGGTATCCGTTGAAGAACCCACGACCGAATCGCGCAGCCGCGGCGCGATCAGCCACGCCGTCAAACCTTTGAACGCGGAAGAACTCGAACTGACTTTCCGCCGGCTCGAACAGGTTGCCGCCGAACATTCCAAGCGGGTGCTGGTGGTCGAGGATGATCCGGAGATCCGTCATGCGACGGTGGCGCTGGTCGCCAGCGCTGACACCACGGTTGACGAGGCCGCGACCGGGGCCGAGGCCATGACCGCGCTGCGTGCGGAAAACTATGACTGTCCCGTTCTCGATCTGCGGCTGCCGGACATGGACGGCAACGAGTTGCTCACCGAGCTTGAACGCGAGGGGGTTGAATTACCGCCGGTGATCGTGCATACCGCCCGGGATCTCAGCCGCGACGAGGAAAACAGATTGCGCGAACACGCGCAATCTGTTTTGATCAAGGATGTGCGTTCCCAGGAGTGACTGCTGGATGAAGTCTCGCTGTTTCTGCACCGGGTGGTAAATCGCATGCCGGAGGCGTAGCAAAAGGTCATTCACGAATTATACGAAACGGATGAAAGGTTGCGGGGCTCGCTTCCCGTATTAGGGCAAAAAACAGTGCCGGTAAGGGTGGCTGAATGAGTTGTAAAGCTGAGATGGTTTTGGCGGAGAGGACTTGATATGGCTCAGAAAGACAACCGCAATCAAGACGTTTTTCCCGCTCCGGAGGTAGGCGCGCACATTTTGACCGCGAAGTCTTGTGGGCTTGCCTCAACTCCTTTTCGTCCGTTACGGCAGAAGGTTCTGATTGTGGACGACCACCGGGAAAACCTGGTCGCCCTGCGTCAGGTCCTGAGCGCCGTGGATGTCGAAGTCATCGAGGCCGGCAGCGGGAATCAGGCCCTGACCATGACGCTCTCGCACGATTTTTCCCTGGCGATTCTCGATGTGCGGATACCCGGCATGAACGGCTACGAGCTGGCCGAGTTTTTGCGGGGTGACCCCAAAACGAAAAATCTGCCCGTTATCTTCATGACCGCAGCTTACGGCGAGGAAGAAGACCTGTTCAAAGGCTATGAACTGGGCGCGGTTGAATATATCGTGAAACCGTACAAACCGGCCGTCTTGTTGGCTAAGGTACGTGTGTTTCTGGAACTGCAGCGTACCCAGAAGGAACTGGCCCGGAGAATCATGGAACTGTCCGCCTCTGAAGAAAGATATCGGACCCTGGTGACGACGATCCCCGACATCGTCTACCGTATCGACACCGAGGGCCGTTTTACGTTTCTGAACGACGCCGTGAAACTTTTAGGCTACAGCTCTGAAGAATTGATCGGGCTGCCGTTTGCCACGATTGCCCTGCCCGCCGAGGTTGAGAAAGTCAGTCGCTAAGCTGTCCTTCCCGGATTAGCGGGCCGGAAAACCGGTGACGAGGAAGCGCCCAAGCTCTTTGATGAACGTCGAACGGGTTCCCGCAAGACCCTGGCCATGGAGTTGCACCTGCTTGCGTGCGGAATCGATCAACCCGTGCCCGCGGAGTTGCACCGTGGCGGTCAAACCGGGTTCATCGGCGAGGTTAACAGTTCCGGCCTGTATGGCGCCGTTAATGGCGGTTTACCCACTTTTCTGGGCACGGTCGGTATTATCCGCAACATCTCCCGACGCAAAAAGGTCGAGGACGAATTGGCCCGGTACCGACAGGGACTGGAGGAAATGGTCGCGGAACAAACCGGAAGAATCCAGTTTCTGAACGAAGTTCTGCAGGGTGTCCGCAGCGTCAATCAGCTGATCGTGCGGGAAAAGGATCGTGACCGCCTGATTCAGGCCGTATGCCGGAATCTGGTTCGTGAACGCGGGCTCAGGGGCGCCTGGATTGTGCTGAACGATCACTTGCCGAAAAAGGTTGAGGGGGCGCAGAGCGGATTTGACCCCGATGCCTTCGCTCGTTTTTTGGGCCGGGCCGCGGAGGGGGAAAATCCTGTCTGCTGCGAGGGGGCACTGACCAATGATCCGGCGACCTCCTGCGAAAGCTGTCCCCTGGGAGGCCAATATGAAAAATGCGCCGGCATGACCCTCGCGCTCAGGCATAAGGGCCGGCAGTACGGCTGTCTGGGGGTTCTGGCGCCGCCGGAATTTGTGGGTGACGCTCAGGAAACCTCGCTGCCGACCGAAATCGCCGGTGACATCGCTTTTGCGCTGCACGGAATCGAGGTGGAGGCCGAGCGTCTAAGATCGGAACAAACCCTGCGCACCATCTTCGATTCGGCCGGCGACGGCATTCTGTTGGCAAAGGTCAAGTCAGGCCGTCTGGTCGCGGGCAATGAAGCGCTCTGTCGCATGCTGGGCTACTCCGTTACGGAACTTCACGAACTCTCGGTTTCCGACTTCTGCCCGGTGGATCGGCTGGCGGACTTTCGGGCACGATTGGCACCGTCGCCCCGCGATAAGATCGTGGTCATGCAGGATGTTCAGCTCAAGCGCAAGGACGGCAGTTTCTTTTCAGCCGATATCAACGCCGTGTTGGTTGAATTGGACAACCGTCTTCATGGCGTCGGCATTGTCAGAAATATTACCGTTCGCAAGAACCTTGAAGCTCAGCTTCACCAGGCTTAGAAAATGGAATCGGTGGGCCGTCTGGCCGGAGGCGTGGCCCATAATTTCAATAATATGCTCAGCGTGATTATCGGTTATACGGAGATGGCGCTGGAAGGGCTGGACCCGTCCACGCCTCTGTATGCCGATCTGGAGGAAGTGCTTGACGCCGCGAACCGCTCCGCGGCGATGACCCGGCAATTGCTGGCTTTCGCCCGCAAACAGAAGATCAACCCCAAAGTGCTTGATTTAAATATGACCGTGGAAAGTCTGCTCAAAATGCTGCGTCGGCTTTTGGGTGAAAACCTTGATCTTTTCTGGCGTCCGGGAGTGGGCTTGTGGCCTGTTTATATGGACCCGTCTCAGGTCGACCAGATTCTGGCCAACCTCTGCGTCAACGCCCGGGATGCCATCACCGATGTCGGCAAGGTCACCATTGAGACCGATAACGTATCCATTGACGAGGCCTACTGCGCCGCTCACGCCGGATTTATTATTCCCGGTGCCTTCGTTCTTTTAGCCGTCAGCGATGACGGCTGCGGCATGCCTCCGGAAATCATCGACAATATTTTCGATCCTTTCTTCACGACCAAGAAAGCCGGCGACGGCACCGGCCTGGGTCTGGCCACGGTTTACGGTATCGTCAAACAAAATAAAGGTTTCATCAATGTTTACAGCGAACCGGGGAAAGGCTCAACCATCAGGATTTATCTGCCTCGTCATCAGGGTGAAGACGAACCGGGCGCGGAGCCGGAGGTGACGACAGTTCCCGTGGGTCAAGGCGAAACCGTGCTGCTGGTCGAGGATGAAGTTTCCATCCTGAAACTCGTCAAGGCGATCCTCGAACGGCTGAATTATCGAGTGCTGGCCGCCGAGACCACGGATCAGGCTCTGAACCTGGCTGAGCGGCACGCGGGTGAAATCAGCCTGCTGATCACCGATGTGGTCATGCCGGTCATGAACGGTCGTGATTTGGCGGAGCAACTGCGCCGTCAGTATCCGGCAATGAAAGCCATGTTTATGTCCGGATACTCGGCCAATGTTATTGTCCATCGGAGCTTGCTGGATCAGGGGGTGATTTTTATTCAGAAGCCTTTTTCAAATCGGAATCTGGCGATCAAGGTGCGCGAGGCTTTGAACGGATAAAACGAAAACGGGTCAGGGCGTATGCCGCCCGTCACGGAAGCTAATTTGTAACCCTGGATAGACAGACGTGAGAATTAAGTTTGATGACTCAGCCTTTACTTGAAATCAAGAATCTTTCCGTGGCTTTCGGACGCGGGCCGGAACCGCTTTTGGCGGTGGATCGACTGTCCATGGCGATTGCTCCACATGAAATCGTGGCCCTGGTGGGCGAAAGCGGTTCCGGCAAATCGGTGACCGCCCATTCGATTTTGCGCCTGCTGCCTTATCCGGAAGCCTGGCATCCCGGTGAGGGGCACATCTTTTTCAAGGGCCAGGAGATTTTTACCCTGCCGGAAAGCCGCATGCGGAATCTGCGCGGTAATCGAATCGGCATGATTTTTCAGGAACCCATGACCTCGCTTAATCCGCTGCACCCGATTGTCCGCCAGATCGGGGAAAGCCTGAGACTGCACGGGGGGGGCGAGGGCCGCCGGGAACTGCGGCAAAAGGTTCGTGAACTATTGGAAATGGTGGGTATCGAAGACGCCGCTCGCCGTCTTGACGCCTATCCGCATCAGCTTTCCGGCGGTCAGCGGCAGCGGGTCATGATCGCCATGGCCTTAGCCAATCAGCCGGACCTGTTGATTGCCGACGAGCCGACGACGGCTCTGGACGTGACTGTGCAGGCCCAGGTACTCGACCTGTTGCGCGATCTGAATAAACGTCTGGGCATGGCGATGCTGTTGATTACTCACGATCTGGGAGTGGTCCGGCGTTATGCCGACCGGGTCGCGGTCATGACCGGTGGCCGTATTGTCGAAACCGGTACCTGTCGAGAGATTTTTGCCCGCCCGCAACATGTTTACACCCAAAAACTGTTATGCGCCGAACCCTCCGGCCGGCCCCCGGCTTTGAAAACGGGAAACGACTACCTTCTCGAAGCCCGTGATCTCAAGGTCTGGTTTCCCCTGCGTCGAGGTTTCTGGCGCAGGGTTCGGGATCATGTCAAAGCCGTGGACGGGGTTTCGCTGGCCATTCGCGCCGGGGAAAGTCTCGGCCTGGTGGGTGAGAGCGGCTCGGGAAAATCGACCCTGGGCTTCGCCCTGTTGCGTCTGCTGGCGGCAAAAGGTGAGATTTGTTTCGCCGGCCGTGATATCACCGGATTGAAAGGTGCGGCGCTGCGCGCCTTGAGACGTGATCTTCAGGTTGTTTTTCAGGATCCTTTTTCCAGCCTGAGCCCACGCCTGACGATTGACCGAATCGTCGGCGAAGGCCTGGCTCTGCATGGTCTGGGTGATTCCCGGCAACGCTTGCGGAAGGTGATCGCCACGCTGGCCGAGGTCGGTCTCGACGAAAGCTGTCTACGCCGTTATCCGCATGAGTTTTCCGGTGGCCAGCGGCAGCGGATCGCCATCGCCCGAGCCCTGGTTCTCGAGCCCCGGTTGCTGGTTCTGGATGAACCGACGTCCTCGCTGGACCGGTCGGTTCAGGCCCAGGTGGTCGATCTGCTGCGGGCCCTGCAGGAAAAACATAATCTGGCCTATCTTTTTATCTCGCATGATCTTAAAGTAATCAGGGCTCTGTGCCATCGCATCATGGTGCTGCACGAGGGAAAAATCGTTGAAAGCGGAGCGGCCGCGCAGGTGTTTAACCATCCGGTTCATCCATACACGCAAACCCTGCTGGCGGCGGCGCTGACCTGATCAGCCCAAGGAGTGACCATGCCGAAAAATCTGGTCCTGGTCGGCGGCGGGTATGCTCACCTTAAGACCCTGGCCGGTCTGCATGAGTTTGTCCGGCGCGGACATCGGGTAACGGTGATTCAGCCTTCGCCCTGACATTACTATTCCGGTATGGGACCGGGGCTGCTCGGCGGTTTCTATGAGCCCGAGGAGATCCGTTCCCCGACCCAAGCCCAGGTTGAGAAAAATGGCGGTTGTTTTATTCAGGAGCGGGTCGTGCGCATCGCGGCCGAAAAACGGGAACTGGAGCTTGAATCCGGAGAAACGCTGGGCTACGATATCCTGTCGTTGAATACCGGCAGCTACGTCCCGCATGGCATGATCAGGGAAAAAGCCGCCAATATCTTCATGGTCAAGCCGATTGCAAGTCTGCTCGCGGCCCGGACCTTTATTCGTGATCGCCTGCGAAAGCGCAAGCTGACGGTCGCCGTGGTCGGCGGCGGCCCGGCCGCGGTCGAGATCGTGGGAAATCTCCGGCGTTTGGGGGATAAGGCGGGTTGTAATCGTCTCTGTTTTAAGCTTTGCGCCGGCAGAAAACTGCTGGCTCGTTTTCCCGTCGGCGTCAGACGGCGGGTTACAGCGTCGCTGAAAGGACGCGCTATTGAAGTGCTCGAAGAAGGTCATGTCAACGCGGTTTATGGCGATCAGCTTGAACTTGTCTCAGGTTTACGGATTAATTTCGATGCCGTTCTGATTGCCACCGGGGTCCGGCCCCTGGTTCCGGCGGTGGAAACCGGCCTGCTGGTGCAAGGGGGTGGAGGCCTTGCGGTAAACCGTTTTCTTCAGTCCTGGTCTTGTCCCGAAATTTTCGGTGGGGGCGACTGCATCGCTTTTACGGAACAGCCGCTTGATAAGGTCGGGGTCTACGCCGTGCGGCAAAATCCAGTACTTTTTTATAATCTGCGGGCTGCCCTGGAGAACCGCCCACTGCGCCCTTTTTCCCCCGGGGGCGACTATCTGCAGATCTTCAATCTCGGCGACGGTAGTGGCTTGCTGTACAAATGGGGATTGACCTGTTCCGGCAAAAGCGCTTTCAGGCTCAAAGATTACATTGATCGCCAGTTCATGCGCCGCTTTACATAAAATAAGAGTACCTATTCAGCCAACCAGAATATCCTGCTTTCCATGGTTATATACGAGTGTCTAAGCGCTTGGCTGAATGAATTACAAAGAAGATTGACAGCTGCGGAAAAGGAGCGCGCCGGGCGAGAGCGGCCTCGTTTTTTCACCGTTGCCCGGGTCAAGGATGTATCACCAGGCAGTTTAAAAGGCGGGTTTACATGAAGGTAGCCCCTTATCAGAAGACCGCGACTGAGCTTTTTGCTGAATTAGTTTGTGACGGGCAAGGCCTCTCAGAAACCGAGGCCACCGCCCGGCTCGAAAAATACGGCTTCAATCGACTCAGAGAAATGCCGCCGCCTCATCCGCTGCGGATTTTTCTGGAGCAGTTTAAAAGCTTCATTATCTATATTCTTCTCTTTGCCGTGGCTTTCGCTCTGGCTATCGGTGAGTATGTCGATTCCCTGATTATTGTTGCGATAGTTCTGGTCAATGCGTTTATCGGGTTTTTTCAGGAATTCGGGGCGGCGCGTTCGCTGGCGGCATTAAAAGAGATGACCGAAGTCGAGGCCACGGTGCTGCGGGACGGCAACTGGCGCAAACTCAAATCACGCGATCTGGTCCCGGGCGATCTGGTCAGTCTGGTGGGCGGCGATCGGATTCCCGCCGATGCCAGGGTCCTGGAGGCGAATCGCCTGCTTGTCGATGAAGCCGTTCTGACCGGGGAAAGTCTGCCGGTAACTAAGACGACCGAGGTTCATACTCAGGTTCTGGAGCTCGGCGACCGTAAAAACATGCTCTTTGCCTCAACCGCGGTCGTCAGCGGTCGGGGGCTTGGGCTGGTGGTCGCCACCGGCATGGAAACCGAGATCGGCGCGATTGCCGGCCTGGTTGAGAGTGCGGTCGAGGAAGTAACCCCACTGCAACGCCGCCTTGATCGCTTTGGCCATCGTTTAGGCCTGGTGATCATTTTCATTTGTCTGATGGTCATGGTCCTTTCCTGCGGCAAGGAATATCTGCAGTTTCATAATGTCAGTCGTGAGTCGCTGATCGCCTTTTCCTTTATCGCCATCAGCCTGGCGGTGGCGGCGGTACCCACGGCCCTGCCGGCGGTGGTGACCATCGCTCTGAGCATCGGGGTTAAACGCCTGCTGCGCCGCAAGGCCTTGGTCCGGCGGCTGGCTGCGGTTGAAACCTTAGGCAGTTGCGATATTATCTGCAGTGATAAAACCGGAACTCTGACTTGTAATCAAATGACCGTGGTCAGGGCCTGGACCCTGAATCGGGAAATAGCTTTGGATGGGGAATCGCTTTCCGGCGCCTTGGAAGAGGTTGAGAAACTGCTTTTTACGGGTGGAGCTCTTTGTAATGACGCTGAAATCAAAGCGGGGGCGTCAGGCCGGGAAAAACGGGGTGACCCCACGGAAATCGCCCTGCTGATCAGTGCCGAGCAGGCCCATTGCCGAATCAGTGCGGCTCGGGTTGATGAAATTCCGTTTGACGGGCAGCGTAAAATGATGAGCGTGACGGTGATCGAGAACGGCGCTTTCAGGCTTTACGCGAAAGGAGCGCCGGATTCGATTCTGAAGGTTTGCGCGCAGGTTCTGCTAGACGGTGAAGTTCTGCCCCTGGATGAGAACCTGCGGCGTCTGATCGCCGGTCGTAACGATTTTTACGCCGGACAAGCCATGCGGGTTCTGGGCTTTGCCGTTAGTCCTTTGTTGCAGGCCGAAACCAGTCTGCCGGCTCGGGAGGAAGGGTTGATTTTTATTGGTTTGCAAGCCATGCTAGACCCCCCACGTGCCGATGTCAGAGCGGCAATCGTCAAAACCTATGCGGCCGGCATCAGGGTCATTATGATCACCGGAGATTACCGCGAGACCGCCCGGGCTGTCGGCAAGGAGGTCGGTATTGAGGGCGGTATTCTGACCGGAGCCGAGCTCGCCGGGATGAGCGATGCCGAACTGCGCGAACGTCTGGCCGGAGACACTAACATCTTTGCCCGGATGGTACCCGAACACAAACAAAGGATTGTCACCCTTTTACAGGAACTTGGCCATATTGTGGCCATGACCGGGGACGGGGTCAACGATGCTCCGGCCCTGAAAAAGGCCGATATCGGCATCGCCGTCGGCAGTGGTACTGATGTTGCCAAGGAAGCCGCCGATTTTGTTCTGCTGGATGACAGCTTCACTCATATCGTCAATGCCATCGAAGAGGGCAGGGGCATCTATGACAATATTCAGAAATCAATCATGCTCCTGCTTTCCGGTAATCTGGGCGAGGTTCTGATTATTTTTTTGGCGGTGCTGCTGGGCTGGAACCTACCTCTGACCGCAGTTATGCTGCTCTGGATCAACATGGTTACCGATGGGGCTCCGGCGCTGGCCTTCAGTGTCGACGGTTACGGGCGCAATATTATGCGGCGACCACCCAAGAAAAAGGATGAGCCTTTGCTGACCGGAGCCAAGTTGGGATTGATTGCTTTTATGGGGGTGACCGGCACCTTGCTGGGGTTGTTTCTCTTTTACCACTTTGGCGGGGTTGCCAGTTCGGAGGACCAGCTCAGCAAGGCGCGAACCGTGGTCTTCAATTTTGTGGTTCTTTATGAGATGATTCTGGTTTTCCTGATTCGCAAAGAATATGAAGTTCCCTTTTTTTCCAACCTGTGGGTCTGGAATTCCATCATCTTTTCGCTCTTACTGCAGGGTGTCCTCATGTATACGTCGTCGCTAGCGTTCTATTTCAGGATCACTCCTCTGAGCTTTTTCGATCTGGCCTGGATTGTGTCCCTTGGCTTGTTGTTCAGTCTTGTTTTTCTGGTTTACCGGTTTTCCCGGAGCTTATCTCTGAAGAAACCATCGCTCTGAGCCTTGTCGTAAAACGTCAAGCCAGCGCCGAAAGTTTGTTTCTGCAGATGCAATCTATCGCCGCCAACCTGAAGTTGGATTTGACTTGGTTGAGATAGACCTGGTTTGCGCAAGGATTATTTTATTTTGCCGTTTACCGGTTTTATGGTATCAGTGGATACTGTAAATCTGTTTTAAGGGCTTTGGTTCTGGGCCGTTCTCCAGAAGGATGGTCCCGGGGAGAAATGGAAGATGAAAAAAATTCTGGTAGTCGATGATGAAAAAGAGGTTCGGGAACTTTTTCTGCCGGGCTCTGGCTTCGGCACATTACAAAACAGAATCCGCGGCAAGTGGGGAGGAGGCCTTAAAGATCATTGAAAATGAGAATTTTTATCTGCTCTTTTTTGATCTCAATATGCCCGGGATGAATGGCATTGAGCTTTGCCGCAGGGTTCGTAAATTACAGTCTATCTCGATTATCTTCGCGATTACCGGTTATGCCTTGATGTTTCACCTGCATGAGTGCCGTGAAGCCGGTTTTGATGATTATTTTATCAAGCCGGTTTCTATTCGCACCCTGCTTTCCGAAACCGATGCGGCTTTTAAAAAGATCGATCGCTGGCTTGAGCGAACAAAATAGGTCAGGTAGACAAGTCTGACTTAGTTTGTTTTTTCGATAATTGACAAAGGAAACTTCTTTCACTAGAAGTCTGTAGCCTCTCCGCCGGCTGGCGGAGAAAACCAGGTCGGGGGAAAATAAATGTCCGGTAGACTTCCTGGTCGTGAAGACTGGTTGCTTTTGGCGGTGTCCGGCGGTGGTTTGGGCGCCTTGCCGCGAGCTCCGGGGACCTGGGGGTCTCTGGGCGCCTTGCCGTTATGGTTGATTTTTTCCCGGCTGGATCAGGCTGCATACCTGCTGTTGGTGCTGCTTTTTTCCGGAGTTGCCGTCTATCTTGCCGGGGCGGCCGCTAAGCCTCTGAAGACCACCGACAGTCCGGTAATCGTCATTGATGAAATCGCCGGTCTGGCCCTGGCGCTGACCGGAGTGCCGCTGGGATTAGGTAACGCCGTGGCCGCATTTTTACTCTTTCGTTTTTTTGACATCGTCAAACCCTTTCCCGCCGACTGGTGCGAAGCCAATCTTCCCGGAGGTTTCGGGGTTGTCGCCGACGATCTGGCGGCCGGCGTTATGGCCTGGCTGGTTCTGCAGGTAAAGATATTGATCATCTAATTTTTTCTATATTTGCTGGAGGAGTTGTTCATGGATAAAAATCGGCATCGGGCGATGGAGATGGCGGTCAGTCAGATCGAAAAGGAATTCGGCAAAGGCTCGATCATGCGGCTGGGCGATGAGTCCCGGGCTCAGAATATCGAGGTTATCCCGACCGGTTCATTGAGTCTTGATATCGCGTTGGGAGTCGGAGGTATTCCCCGGGGACGGGTTATCGAAGTCTACGGCCCCGAGTCATCTGGGAAGACCACTCTGGCGCTGAGCATCGTCGCCGAGGCTCAGAAAGCCGGCGGGGTCGCCGCCTTCGTCGATGCCGAACACGCCCTGGATGTGATCTATGCCCGCAAGCTGGGAGTCAATGTCGATGATCTGCTGGTTTCACAACCTGACACCGGCGAACAGGCTCTGGAAATCACCGAGATCCTGGTGCGCAGTGGAGCTCTTGATGTTGTCGTGGTGGATTCGGTCGCCGCCCTGGTGCCCAGAGCCGAGATCGAGGGGGAAATGGGCGACTCGCATATGGGTCTGCAGGCCCGGTTGATGTCGCAGGCTCTGCGCAAATTGGTAGCCGCAATCAGCAAATCAAAGACCACAGTCATTTTTATCAATCAAATCCGCATGAAAATCGGGGTTATGTTCGGTAATCCTGAAACGACGACAGGAGGTAACGCCCTTAAATTTTATGCAAGCGTCCGCCTTGATATCAGAAAGACCGGCAGCCTGAAAAAAGGCGATGACGTCTATGGCAATACGACTCGGGTCAAGGTCGTGAAAAATAAGGTGGCCCCACCTTTTAAAGAGGCTACATTTGATATTTTGTTTGGTGAAGGAATTTCTAAGTCCGGCGATGTTCTGAATCTGGCCGCTGACTGCGGGATTATTGAAAAAAGCGGCTCCTGGTATTCATATGATGGTGAACGGCTTGGCCAGGGGCGTGACTTTGTCAGTAATCAGCTACGGGAAAATCCTGAGCTGATGTCGGCAATCGAGCGAAAAGTTCGCGAATTTTATGCTATTCCGGCAGCGGTTGCAACACCTCCCCGGACTCCTGAAGATTCTGAATAGTCTTGTTTGTGGACGGCAGCCATGGAATTTTTTCACAGCATTCTTAAGACAGCCCTTAAATATAAGGCCTCCGACATCCATCTGAAGGCTGGGGCTCCGCCGATTGTCCGGGTCGACGGCAGACTTTATCCTTTCAAGGATTTTCAGCGGCTGGGGCCAGAGAATCTAAGAGCTATGGCGGAAATCATGATGGGCCCGACCCAGAGAGAATATCTGCGGAATTTTCATGAGGTTGATCTTGGTTATGGGGTGAGCGGCCTGGGGCGGTTTCGCGTCAATATCTATCAGCAACGCGGATCGCTGGTTATCGCCATGCGCACCATATCCTTTGATATTCTGGATCTGACTACCCTCAACATGCCGCCGATCGTCGAGAAACTGGTTGAGGAACAACGTCGAGGTCTGATCCTGGTAACCGGTACCACCGGGAGCGGGAAAAGCACGACCCTGGCGGCCATGATCGATTATATCAATAAAAACCGCAGTGAAAATATCATTACCATCGAGGATCCGATAGAATATCTGCACCGCGACAAATTAAGCCTTATCAATCAGCGCGAGGTTGGTTTCGACACCACATCTTTCGCGCTGGCGTTAAGGGCGGCTCTGCGGCAGGATCCTAATGTCCTTCAGGTCGGAGAAATGCGTGATCTGGAAACCGTTGAGATCGCCCTGACCGCCGCCGAAACGGGTCATCTGGTTCTGAGTACCCTGCATACCGTGGATGCGACGGAGACTATCAACCGCATCATTTCGGTTTTTCCGCCGCATCAGCAGCCGCAGGTGCGTTTGCAGCTGGCCAGTGTTTTGCGCGGAGTTATCTCGCAGCGGTTGATTGAACGCTGTGATTGTAAAGGACGGGTTCCGGCGGTTGAGGTCATGATTAACACGCCGCTGGTGCGAGAATGTATCGCCGACCCGGCCAAGACGATTAAAATCAAGGACGCGATTGTCAAGGGACATTTGATTTACGGCATGCAATCTTTTGACCAATCGATTCTGGGTCTTTACCGTAAAGGTTTGATTTCATATGAAGAAGCGCTTAGACAAAGCAGCAATCCGGACGATTTTCTGCTTAAGATCAAAGGGGTCAGTTCCAGTTCGGATACCAGCTGGGATGCCTTTGACGCCGCTTCGCAACCTGAGCCAGAGGATACCGCAAGCACTGCCAGGGACGATATCGAAAGATTCGCGAGATGAGTCGGGCCCCGGTTTCAGCTTGGTGGAAGGCCCAGGAACTGCTTGCCCGCCGAGCCCATAGCACCGGTGAATTGATTGAAAAGTTGCAGGTCAGAGGCTTTTCCGCAGCTGAAACAGAGTCCGCGATCAAGCGATTGCAGGAGTCGCGCATCCTTGACGACGAAAGTTTTGCCCGGGCCCTGACGGACGAGCTTTGTCAGCGTCGGGGTTATGGTTATCACGTTGTCGTCCAGCGTCTGCGGCAGAAAAAACTGCCCCCTGAATTAACTGAAAACGTGGTTCGGGGCTATTTCGCGGAGCTGGGTGAGTCCGCTTTAACCCACCTGATAAAGCACCTGGTTGAACGCCGTCGACCGTATGAAAGTGATCGTAAACGCCTTTTTGCTTGGCTTTTGCGCCGTGGTTTTCGCGGCGCTGAAATCGCTCGCGCCCTGGAATGCGAGCCTGAGAATGATTTTTAATGACTTCATCAAATAGTTCGCCGACTTTGTCTTCATTGGTAGCTATTCAGCCCGTTGAGATTATCTTCTTGGATTAAACCGCGAAGATCAGGACGTCCAGGTCCTGATTCCCGGAAAAATCGGGGTCGTGTACCCGGAATATCGGGTGTCTTGATAGTTACTTTTTATTAATGTTTTTCATGATAAAAGTTTATTGATTCCTAAGGAGATTTATGCTGATGACCGGAAATGAGATTCGCCGGAGGTTTCTGGAATATTTTCGCGGCCATGAACATACAGAAGTGGCCAGCTCAAGTTTGGTGCCGACCAACGATCCGACCCTGCTGTTTACCAATGCCGGCATGAACCAGTTTAAGGATACCTTTCTCGGATTGGAAGAAAGACCCTACAAGAGAGCGACGACCTCGCAGAAATGCGTGCGAGCCGGAGGTAAACATAATGATCTGGAAAATGTCGGGCGTACGGCCCGACATCATACTTTTTTTGAAATGTTGGGGAATTTCTCCTTTGGCGACTATTTCAAAAAGGAAGCAATTGCCTATGCCTGGGATTTTCTCACGGGAACCATGGGGCTGGCTAAGGATAGGTTGTGGGCGACGGTTTATCTGGATGATGATGAAGCTTATGGACTTTGGCGGGATGTGGTCGGCGTTCCGGAAGGCCGTATTGTCAGATTGGGCGAAAAGGATAATTTCTGGGCCATGGGTGATACGGGACCATGCGGGCCATGTTCCGAGATTCTGTACGATCAGGGCGAAAATATGAGCTGTGGCCCGAATTGTGGTATCGGCAGCTGCGATTGCGATCGTTATCTGGAAATCTGGAACCTGGTTTTTATGCAGTTTAACCGGGATGACACGGGCGAGATGAAACCTCTGCCCCATCCCAGTATCGACACCGGAATGGGCCTGGAGCGACTCGCCGCCGTAGTCCAGGGGGTTCAGAGTAACTACGATACCGATCTTTTACGAAACATAATCTCCGCCGCGGAAGCGCTCAGCGGCAAGGTCTACGGCGAAAGCGAGGAAAGCGATGTTTCCTTGCGGGTTCTGGCCGACCACAGCCGGGCCGTGACCTTCCTGATCGCGGACGGCATTCTTCCGGCCAATGAAGGCCGTGGTTATGTGCTGCGGCGCATTATGCGCCGGGCCGCGCGCCATGGGAAAATGCTTGGTCTGAACGAACCTTTTCTCTTTCGTTTGGCGCAGGCGGTCGCAGAAAATATGGCGACGGCCTATCCCGAGCTGAAACAGTTACTGCCTTTTGTCAGTCGGGTTATCAAAAGCGAGGAGGAGCGTTTCGGCGAGACCCTGGATCGCGGGTTGAAGGTCTTGGATGAGGAACTGGCTAAACTGAAGGCCGGAGGCCAGAAAACACTTTCCGGAGAAATTACCTTTAAGCTCTACGACACCTTCGGTTTTCCCGTCGATCTGACTTCCGATATTATTGCCAAGGACGGTTTCGGCGTTGATCACGCGGGTTTTTCCGAGCAGATGCAGCGACAGCAGGAACTTTCCCGTAAGGCCTGGAAAGGTTCGGGCGAGGAAGCGATTGGGGAAATCTACAAGAATATGCTCAGTGAAGGTTTGCGCAGTGAATTTGTCGGCTATGAGAAATTTGCCGCTACCGGTAATGTTATCGCAATCTTGCATGACGGAGAACGGGTTTCCCGGGCGGAGAAAGGGCAGGAGGTTGAATTGCTTTTCGATCGCACTCCGTTTTACGGCGAATCCGGCGGCCAGGTCGGCGATGAGGGCCGGGGAGAGAAAGATGGGGCGGCATTTACAGTCAAGAGCACAATCAAGCCCCTTGACGGGTTGATTCTGCATCGGGCTCTGATTCTGGAAGGAGAACTGCGCCTGCTTGATTCTTGTTATTTGGTCGTGGCCCGCGAAGAACGCCTGGCGACGGCCCGCCATCATTCCGCGACTCATCTTCTTCAGTTTCAGCTGCAAAAGGTTCTGGGAGAGCATGTGAAACAGGCTGGATCAATGGTTGGACCAAGTCGTTTACGATTTGATTTCAGCCACTTCTCGCCTTTAAGTGATGCAGAACTTGAAGAAATCGAGAGGCGGGTTAACCGTGAAATAATGGCTAATCTGCCGGTCCATACCGAAAATACCAGCATGGATGAGGCGGTCAAAAAAGGGGCCATGGCTATTTTTGGGGAAAAATACGGTGAGCGCGTTCGCATGGTCAGTGTCGGTGAAAACAGTATTGAGTTGTGCGGGGGGACCCATGTCGAGGCGACCGGCGATATCGGATTTTTCAAGATTGTTAGCGAAACCGGCATCGCGGCCGGGGTGCGCCGGATTGAAGCTCTGGCCGGCCTCGCGGCCTGGAATTATATCAATCAGCGGGAAAAAATCATACGTAAAGCCGCGGCCTTGCTGAAAGGGATTCCCGACGAACTGGTCGCCAGGGTGGAGAGGTTGCAGGAGCAGAACAAGGAACAGGCCCGGGAAATCAGCAGTCTGAAAGAAAAGCTGGTTAATGCCAATGTCGGAGAAGGCGTTTGCGAAGGAGAAGGCGGGCTTGAGGAAATTAACAAAATTCCGGTTCTGATCAGACGGGTTGAGTGCGAAGATCCCAAGGACATGCGTCGCATTATGGATATTTACAAACAGAAAAACAGCGCGGGGATCACCGCGCTGGGCGCGACCCATGCCGGCAAAGCCCTTCTGATTGTACATGTCGGCGCGACCTGGCAGAAGAGATATCCGGCCGGCACCCTGGTGCGCGAACTGGCGGCCCAAGTGGGGGGGCAGGGAGGGGGAAAGCCTGAGCTGGCTCAGGCCGGAGGCCCGGATGGGGCCCGTCTTGAACAGGCTTTACAGCATTTGCGCAAGCTTCTGGAGGTTGAATAAAATAAGCTGCCCTCTAAATAAGTCCGGGAAAACGTGGATATGAACCCAGGATTTTCATAAAGAGACAAATTCCCCTGGTGCTCTCAAGCATTGCCGCAATTTTTTCGTCCCGGCGGTGCCCCTCGAAATCGGCAATAAAAAAATAACTCCATTTTTCATTGCGGGTGGGGCGTGATTCTAGTTTTACCATATTGACTCCATATTCCGCCATCGGGGTCAGGACTTGGTACAAGGCTCCGGGCAGGTGAGGAGTCACAAAAAGAATAGAGGTCTTATCGTGTCCCGAAGGTGGGCTGTCTTTCTGGCCGAGAACCAGAAAACGGGTGGTGTTGCCGGAGAGATCCTCAATTTGGGCGGCGACAACCTGGAGATTGTAAAGCCCTGCGGCGGCGGCTCCGGCAATCGCGGCGCTACTACCGCCTGCGGCGGCAGCGCGCCGGGCCGCTTCGGCTGTGCTGCTGCATTCGATCAGGACCGCTCCGGGTAGATGGCGGCGAAGCCACTGCCGGCATTGGGCGAAAGCCTGGGCATGCGAATAAACCGTGCCGATTTTTTCCAGGGGCAGGTTTGTTTTTGCGAGCAGGTCGTGAGCGATAGTCTGGTAATGTTCGGCGCAGATTTTCAGGTCGGAACTGAAAAAAAGATCCAGCGTATGGTTAACCGCCCCCTCAATGGAATTTTCAACCGGCACCATCCCGTAATGGCAGCTGCCTTTTTCCACCGCTTGAAAAACCTCGGCGACATTGTTTTGTGAAATCGTGCTTGTGCCCCCGCCAAAGTGCCCCAGGGCCGCAAGATGAGTATATGAGGCCTCCGGGCCGAGAAAGGCGATCCGGTGAGGGTTTTGCAGCTCGCGTGCGGCGGCCATGATCTCCTTGAAAATCAAATGCAGGCCATTTTGAGTCAGTGGACCCTGGTTGAGCCGGTCAAGGTTTTGCAGTACCTGGCTTTCACGGGCATTATTGAGGGTCGTCAGACCCTCTTTTTGTTTCTGTTTACCGATTCTTCGGGCCAGTTCCAGGCGGCGATTGATAAGTCTGAGAATCTCCTGGTCTAAAGTATCGATTTCCTGTCGCAATGAATCAAGTTCCATGCTTATTCCTCAATTGATGAGAATTTGATATAGGCGGCCTTTGCGGCCTGGGTTATTCTCTGATGAGCCCAGCGTAAAAGTTCTGCCGTCATTTCCCAGGAGATGCAGGCATCGGTAACCGAAACCCCGTACTCCAGCTCATTTGAATCTTCCCGGCAGGGTTGACAGCCGGCAAACAGATTGCTTTCCAGCATCATCCCTACCAGGGCCTGATTGCCTTCGAGGCGCTGACCCAGAACATTTTGCAAAACGGTTTGCTGGACCTCGGGTTTTTTGCGGGAGTTGCCGTGCGAACAATCGACGATAATGGTTTCTTCCAGGCCCGCCTGGCGCAGCTGCTGGCAAGCCTCCTCGATGCTTACCGAGTCATAATTGGGCCGCAGGCCGCCGCGCATGACGATATGAGTCCAAGGGTTGCCGGCGGCAGAAACAATACAGCTTCTGCCGTTTGGATCAATCCCGATGAAACTCTGCGGGGTTCGGGCCGCGACCAGAGCATGAATCGCCTTGCTCAGACTACCGTCCGTACAATTTTTAAAGCCCACCGGCATTGAGAGTCCGCTGGCCATCTCTCTATGGGTCTGCGATTCCGTGGTCCGGGCGCCGATTGCCGACCAGCAGACCAACCCGGCCAGATACTGCGGGCTGATGGGGTCAAGCATTTCGGTTGCCGTGGGCAGCCCCATTTCAGTAATGCTGAGCAGGATGCGCCGCGCCCGGCGCAAGCCTTCATTCATGTCGCAGCTGCCGTTCATATAAGGGTCGTTAATCAGGCCTTTCCAGCCGATGGTGGTGCGCGGTTTGTCAAAATAGACACGCATGACGAGAAGCATGCTGTCAATTACTTCACGCTGTAATTCGGCCAGGCGTCCGGCGTAATCAAGGGCTGCCTTTTCATCATGAATTGAACACGGTCCGACAATCATCAGCAGGCGCGGGTCGCGATGCGCCAGGATATCGGCAATTCTCTGACGGCCAATGGTGACGACCTCGCGACTGGCGGAACTCATCGGTAGCTCCTGTTTAAAGCTGTTAGGATCGGTCAGGGGTTCGAAACTACGGATATTTACATCATCGGTCTGGTTACTAAGCATGGCTGTGACTCCTAAATCGTTGAATGCTGAGTTCTTATTTTCTATCAACCAATAAAAAGGGCCGGAGAGTATTTCCCACGGCCCTTAAAAGAAAAGCCGCAGCGGGTTTGCCTGCGGCTTGTATCGATTTTCTGTGAATCGTAATTCTACCGGGCAAACCTCTCCTTATCATTGCTAAAATAAAACCAAAAAAAGCAAGACAGAGAAACCGGGCGCACCATGATCAGACTAGACTATCCTTAAAATTGTGTAAATACTTCTTCGAGATCAGACCTGAAAGGCAGGATGGTCTCCTCTAAACCATTCCATTTCTTAAGTCAAGAAATTTTTCCTGAACATTCGGGCAAGCAAAAGCTGGTTTTTAACCTTTGATTGTGCTATCTCTGCGGCGTTTTTCAGTCGTGGCGCCGGCTGGGGTTTAAGCGCTCTTCGCAGTTGTTTAACTACCAGGAGTTATCGGGAAATGATTAAAGAAAAAATTCCGGTTTATAGAATGATTGTTTTCTTTATGACATTTTTATTAACCGTCGGTCTTTTTCTGTGGATGATCAAACCTTTTTTCTCGACACTGATCCTGGCGCTGATCATGGTTGGTTTGTGTTATCCGGCTTATCAGAAGCTGATTAGACCTTGCGGTGGCCGCAACTGGCTGGCTTCAGGTCTGATCTGCTTGGCAATTTTTATGGGAATTTTCGTTCCCCTGGTTTTTCTGATCAGTTCCCTGTCCGTCGAAGTCGCGGAATTTTATAACTATCTACGCCGCGAACTAACGGTTGACACCCTTAACCAGCTGATTGCGGCTCATTCCAGCAAGGTCGGCCGTTTTACCGATCTGCTGGATCATCTCGGTATCAATTATGATCTTGCCGACATCCAGAATGATATCATTCGGTTGAGCAAGGATATCGGCTTGCGGGCTTATAATTGGACTCGAAGTATGGCCGGACAGGTGATGAATTTTTCAATGCATTTTATTTTCCTTATCATTTTTGTTTATTTTCTTCTGCTCGAAGCCCCCCGGGTGAAGGCCTATCTGTTGGCTCTCTCTCCTCTGCCCCATAAACAGGAGGAGATTTTGTTACAGAAATTTAATGACATGACGGTGGCCATGGTAGTTGGCAATGGTGTGGCAGCGATTATTCAAGGGATTGTCGGGGGCTTCGGACTGGCTTTTTTTGAGATCAAATCGCCGATTCTCTGGGGCACGGTCATGGCGATTGTTGCCTTTATTCCGTTTATCGGCATTTCAGTGGTTTTTATTCCGATCGGAACTTATCTGTTGCTGACCGGTGAAATCGGCCGGGGCATCGCTTTTCTGCTCTCTTTCGGTTCTCTTTCACTGTTTGTCGAGTATCTGTTCAAACCTAAAATGGTGGGTGACCGAGTCAAAATTCATGTTTTATTGATTTTTATCGCCATTTTTGGCGGGCTTGCCACTTTCGGTGTTCTCGGAATTATTTTCGGACCGTTGATAACCATTGCTTTTTTGAGTATGGTTGAGATTTATCATCAGAATTATGGTAAAAAATAATGCGGGAGCGATTCCGCAACCCAAAACGGCCTTCACAGCCCATACCTAAAGGTATTTCTTTTGGTCAGTGCTCTTATCAGAACATCTTCTTGTTTTTGTTGTCGTAAAAAATGTTGAAAAAAATAAGACAATAACCTGTAAGACACTGATGCGGACAGAAGCCCGTAACCTCAAGGCGTTCTTTTGCTCCGCAGCGGGCGGTCTTCCCGATGACCGCAAATAAGTATTTTACCGGATTCTTTTCTGGTTTTTAAATCGAAAAAGGTAAACTTTTCAAGCGATATCATCACCAACTATTTTAAGGATTATGAGTTTTGCAGAAAAAACGGAAGTCAATTCTTTGTCCTGGTTGCCGTAAACTCATCAACCGCGACGAGCTTTTTTGTCCCTTTTGTGGTCTCAAACATCCCGGTCGGCATCTGCCCGATATCTTTCAACGCTGGAGTGCAACTCCCGCCGAGATTGTGCGTCCGTTGATCATTATCAACGTCGCGTTCTATTTTCTGACCCTGATGATGGCCCCCCTCCAGTTTGACGGATTGCATAATCCTCTGCGTTTCCTGGCCCCCGGCAGCCAGTCATTGCTGCTGGTTGGCGCCAGCGGTTCGATGCCGCTTTTTCATCTGCACCGCTGGTGGAGCTTGATTTCGGCGTCATTCCTGCATGGCAGCCTCCTGCATCTGCTGTTTAATATGGTTGCCCTCAACCAGTTGGGAAGAATGGCGGCTGAAATTTTCGGTTTATATCGGTTTTTGCTGATCTACCTGCTCAGCGGCGTCATCGGTTTCTATCTTTCATGTCTCGCCGGGGTAATGCTGACTATCGGGGCCTCAGCTTCTCTCTGCGGTTTGATCGGAGCCCTGCTTTTTTACGGCCTAAGTCGAGGCGGGGAGTTTGGACGGCTGGTCGTGCTGCAGGTTCGCGGCTGGATTGTCGGCTTGGTTCTGATCGGTCTTTTTCTGCCGGCGATCAATAACTGGGGGCATGGCGGCGGGCTGTTGGCCGGAATTGGCTTGGCGGCTTTGCTGGGTTATCAGGAACGACGCCAGGCAGGGATGTTCATTCGGCAAACTTGCGCCGTCGTGGTGATTATCTCGTTGCTGATTCTGGCCTGGGCCTTTGCCCAGGCCCTGTTTTACCTGTTCTGAAGGTGCTCGATTTCTGCCAGGAGTTGGTGGGCGGTGTTCGCGGTTTTCGGGTCCGTGGCTGATTCCAGTGCTTCATGCAGATAATAGGCGGCTGCGGTCAGCTCGCCTGCCGCAAAACGGATTTTCCCCAAATCCAGAAAGATCAGAGCCAGATCAGAACTTCCGGCATGAGTTTTGACAAAACTACGGAGCAGCAGGTCGGCGCTTTGCTGATGTCCGTCCTGGCGTACCCAGGAAGCCAATAAACTGGTTTCCTGGGCGTTGAGCGAGTTCAGGTCGCTGGGGGCAAGCAGGGGCAGGACCGTCATGGCGGAATCCCGATCCTGTAGAGCCAGGGCTTCGCGCAGCCGTTCAAAGGGAAGTGGAAAGGTTTTTTCTCGGGATTTTCGAAAGTCTTGATAGGCGTGCATTTTCCATTTCCGGTTCCAGATGAGGGCGCCGGCCAGACCGCTGATAAAACCACCGATATGGGCTCCATAGGCAACGCCTCCGCTGCTCGCCATGAGAAACGGAAGCACGTTGTCAACCAGCAGGTAAAATCCCAGCACCAGTCTCGCCGGAAGTCTGACAACATTAAAAAAAAACGGGAACAAGGCAAGAAAGACCTTGATTTGATTCCGGGGAAAGAAAATAAAGTAAAAACCCAAAACCCCCGAGATCGCGCCCGAGGCTCCAATCAAGGGGGTCATCGAGGTCTGGGTGAAGATGGAGAAAAAGAGGGTCGCCGCAATTCCGCAAAACAAGTAAAGAAGAAAATAGGGCAGGTGACCGAGACGATGCTCGACGTTGTCGCCGTAGATCCATAAGAAAAGCATATTGCCGGCCAGATGGAGAAAACTGCCGTGCAGAAACAAAGAAAAGAAGAGATCTTCAAGCTGCGGAGCTCCGGCTTTATAGCCATTGGCGAAGACAAAGACCTCGTAGGCCGAGATGCGCTGCAGCATGGCGGTCAGAGGCAGGTTATGCGGTAACCTTGGCGTCAGAAAACGAAGATATTCCTGCAGGGCCGGATCGTACAGATTCGCCGGCTGTTGCGTCAGGGGATAGGAGATGAAGATATAAACGGCAAAATTGGCCGCAATCAGCAGCCAGGTTGCCCACGGGGTATAATTTTCAGGGTTGGGGGAGTCTCCGATCGGCAGCAGCATGGTCGAGTGGTTCAGCTTTCCGAAAGATTATTGCCCAGCAGTTTCATGATCAGCTGCATGTCTTCCCAGGTTTCTTTTTTTCGTTCAGGACTGCGCAGCAGATATGCCGGGTGAAAGGTCGGTACCAGCCGACAGAGGTTTTTGTAGTTATAAACCTGTCCGCGCAGCCGGCTGATTGACTCACTGCTGGAGAGCATGGTCTGGGCCGAAAACTTACCCAGGGAACAGATGATCCGGGGGCGGATGGCCTCTATCTGGCGATCGAGAAAAGGAGCACAGATGGCGATTTCATCGGCTTCTGGGTTTCGGTTGCCCGGAGGGCGACATTTAATAATGTTGGCAATATAAACCTCTTCCCGGGTTTTGCCGATAGCCGCGATAATCTTGGACAGCAGTTGTCCGGCCCGACCGACAAAGGGTTCCCCCTGCAGATCTTCATCCGCTCCGGGGGCTTCGCCGACAAACATCAGTTCAGCCTGAGGATTGCCGGCCCCGAAAACCAGATGATTGCGGGTTTCACAGAGTCGACAGCGGCGGCAGTCGATAAGTTCCCGGTGAATGTCCTCCAGCTTCGAAGGCGGTAGCGGTTTATTGTTCAAGCTGATCTGATTTTCAATTGCATCCTTTCCGAGCTCGTTTACCTTTGGTTTTTCCGTTTTCCGGCCTGGTGTGAACGTGTTTTTTTTATCTTTCATGATGCCCTGATTTCTCAGTTGAAGCTGGCGTTCGAGATGATCTTTGAGCGCGCTTAAATCTTCCTTGAAACTACGGTCCATGCTCAAACCCCGGGCCCTCCGCGCCGGCGGCGCTCGCGTTTCAATTCAAGCAGGTGGTCAAAAATGATTCCGGCCACCTTTTCCTTGCTCATCAAAGGAAAATCAAGCACCTTTCCGTCCCGGTCGATGATCTTGATGATGTTGGTGTCAACACCAAAGCCAGCTCCCGGAGCCGTGACATCATTGGCGACAATCATATCCAGGTTTTTGCGCCGGATTTTATCTTTGGCATGGTCCAACAGCATGTTGGTTTCCGCCGCGAAACCAACCAGAAAAGGTTTGTTCTGACGCTGTCCGAGACCGGCCAGAATATCCGGATTGGGCTCAAGCTCAAGGCAAAAGCGGCCCTCGCGCTTGATTTTTTCGACGGCTTTAGTCGCCGGCCGGAAATCGGCCACGGCGGCGGCCATGATTACCGAGGTGACCCCTTCCAGATTCGCATCAATGGCCGCCGCCATTTCTACGGCGGTTCTGCAGGGAATCACCTTGATTCCCCACGTTTCGATTTCGGCGCAGGGACCGGCTATGAGCGTGACCTGGGCCCCACGTCGCCTGGCGACCGCCGCCAGGGCATACCCCATTTTGCCGGAAGAACGATTGGTCAGACAACGGGCCGGATCAATCGCTTCCTCCGTGGGGCCGGCGCTGATCAGAATCTTTTCTCCGCGCAGATCGTCCGGGCTTAACAGGGCTTTGATTTCATCCATGATGGCTTCGATATCCGCCAGCTTACCGCGGCCGACAACCCCGCAGGCCAGCTCGCCTTCGGCCGGATCCATGAAATTATAGCCCATTTCTTTGAGACCGGAAATATTTTTCTGGACAACTTTGCTGGCCCACATATTGGTATTCATGGCCGGAGCAAACAGAACCGGAACCCGGGTTGCCATGACCATGGTAGTTAAAAAATCATCCGCGATTCCGTTGGCGATCTTGCCGATAATATTGGCCGTGGCCGGGGCAATGACGAGTAGATCGGCCCGGCTGGCCAAAGCAACATGACCAATTTCCGCAGAGGCAAAGAGGGTGAAGATTTCGGTTGTGACCGGGTTGCCGGACAAGGTTTGAAAGGTCAGGGGCCCGACAAATTCGGTGGCGCTCTTGGTCATGATAACATTGACGTTGGCCCCCTGTTTAGTCAGCTCACGCAGCAGTAAAACTGATTTGTAGGCGGCAATTCCCCCGGTGACCCCGAGCAGGATCTCTTTTCCATGCAACATGATCGGCTGAGCTCCACTTGGAAAGTTTTCTGAGTTGTTGACTTATTCATGGTAAACAGGTTAGGCAAGTCCTCTGGCCGAAGATGACGGTTTATATCATGACCGGCGGTCTCGCCCGGCCCGGGTCCAGGGCCTGAAGATGTTATCCATGTTATTAAAATTACATTGCAACCTAACCCAAATTTTATTTTGAGACAAGGACATTTCGAAAAATTATGGATTTTTTGTCATCGTTAACCCCTCCGGCCTGGTTGCCTTTTGTGGTGCCGCCGTTATTTGGTGCCGTAATCGGCTATTTTACCAACTACCTCGCCATCCGTATGCTGTTCCGCCCTTTGAATAAAAAATATATCCTGGGTTTGCCTCTGCCCCTGACCCCGGGAATCATTCCGGCCCGCCGCCGGGAATTGGCAAGACGCATTGGAGAGATGGTCGGCGACCATCTTCTGACGCGTGCGGTAATTCTTGAACGTCTGCAGAGCCCGGCCGTTGATGATGCTCTTTATCGCTGGGTGGCGGGGCGCTGGAAGGCCGTGGTTGATGCCGATTGCGGTCCTCCGCTTGAATTGATTCCGGATGATCTGCGGGCCGCCTGGCAAGCCTGGTGGGGGCGAGGCTGGCGTCCGGTTTATCAGTTTGTGAATTGGGTCGTAGAACATCCTGAGCTGAAAAGTTTTCTCCGCATTCCTGTTTCACAATTGCTGGGTCGCCTGCTTGAAAGCGAGCTGAAAAGTTTTTTGACTCCGTCGCAAAAGGAAAGCTTGCGGCAAAAACTTCACATCATCATCGAGCATGCCGCGACTTCTCCGACCTTGAAAAAACGGTTTGAAAAAGAGTTGGATGAATTGGGCCGAAAACTGCTCAGCGCGGAAAAATCATTAGGTGAAATTCTGCCGGTTGATCTGCAAAGCGCCTTGTTAAACGAACTTCATCGGGAACTTCCGACCCTGTTGGTTCGCTTCAGTCGCCTGCTTTACGATCCGGAAATCAGGAGTCGACTGAAAACTAAATTATATCAGGGCATCAGTGTTTATATTGAAAATATGGGATTCTGGCGGCGCCTGATTACCAGTCTGGCTATGTCGGATGATGAAATAAAGCTCAAGATCGACCAGCTGGTTGATGATATTGCCGGTGATCTCGCCGCCTCCTTGCAGCAACCTGAATGGCAGGCAAAGATTTTCGATTTACTGGCCGAGCGGCTCGCAGCATTGCTGGCGATGTCGCCGGCAATGATCTCCGGTCGGCTTTCTTTTACCCGGGTCGAACGAGGTTGGATTTTTTTTCGCAGAAAACTGCTCGCCCACTTTCCCCTAAGTTACTGGAGCCAAAAATTGAAGCCCGCTGCCGAACCGTTATGGGATTATCTTGAACAACAAACCAGCGCCGGAATTCTGGAAAAACTGGGGCTGACCCCGAACCGGGACGTACTGACTGAACGGCTGGTCGACAGAATCAGTCAGCTCCTGCGCTCGCGCCGGGTGAAACGCCGACTGGCGGCAGTGATTTCCCGCCGTCTCAATGACTGGCTTCATAAACAGCCCTTAGGCCGGCTTTCCCATTACCTGCCCGGCAGTGTGCATGAACCCTTGACCACTTTTTTTTATCAATTGACGCGCCGCTGTCTGGCCGAGGAGTTACCCCAGTTAAGTGAGCGTTTCGCGGTCAAAAAGGTAGTCGAAGAACGTATTAATACCTTACCGGTGGAAAAGGTCGAAGACCTTCTTCTGGGAATTATGCGTGAGCATTTTACCTATATAAATCTATTCGGAGCCCTGGTCGGCGCTCTCATCGGCGTCGGCCAGGTGCTTCTATTTTATGTCAGTGCCCGGTAATCCAGGGCGTACTTTGAGCAGGATTTCTTTGCGCACGGTTACGGTTCCAGGTTTGGCTCCGCAGGGTTTGCCGACAAATTTTGCTTTGCAGCAGGTGACCGCGACAATCCCGCCCATCCGCGCCTTGCTGTGCCAGGCGGCAACCGCCGCCGCCTGCTGCAATCGTTCTTTGCCGGGATCCATCGAGCTGTTTGCCGGTGCCTGCAGAATGACATGACTGCCCGGCATGCCCCTGACATGAAACCACCAGTCTTCCGGGCGCGCGACCTTAAGACTGAGAATATCGTTATCAACATCCTTTTTCCCGGCCAGAATCGTCCAGCCGTCCGCCAGACAATATTCGTAAACTTGCAGGTTGTCGGTTTTCATAAAGATCTCTCCCTTTTTTTCTCAGAAGTCGCATTCCCTGCGACTGGCGTACTGGTGCAGCAGGTCCGGATTGATTACCTGGTAAACAGGCTTTTCCGCCAGGGGGAGAATGAATTTTTTCCTAACCAAAATATCCAGGCCGTCGGTTAGTTGCTGGGCCCCGAAAGCAGGGTGGTTGTCAAGCAGGATCTTACTGGAAAAAATGTTCTGTGTCGGTCCGGAATCACAATGATGAAGAATCATCTGGGCAAGCTCATAGGTCGGGGTCGAACGAATACCATCTCTGACCCTCAGCAGCAAGGCGCAGCTGAAATCTTCCAGGTCAGGGATCTGATCGGGGGCGACTGTGATCGGGGATCCCAGGTTGACATAGGTGGCGGTTTTTTTGAAAGAGCCATATTCGCGATTGAGTCGGGCCAGCTGCTGAATAAGATCGCCATGGCTGATATCGGTGCCCTTGCGACTTTCTTCAATCTCCAGATCCTCCGGAACGCAGGTGTAGGAGAGGGACACCGGCACGAAATGGACGGCCCGCTGGTTTTTTCTGACAAAATCAAAGATATTTTTGATGATCCCGAGCTTGGGTTTAAGTATTTTTCCAGATCGGGAACGACCGCCTTCCGGATAGAACAGATAGGGTTCATTGTGAAGCCAGGCATACTGATTGTGTTGCTTGAAGGTTTCGATATAGACCGGATTACCGAGCCACTTGATTTTTTTTTCGATCATGTCATCGCGCTTGAGCTGACAGACATTGAGTTTGGGGAGCAGGCGGGCGGAAAGTCCATGATAGAGGTTGCTGCCGCCGATAACTACCGGCGAAATCAGTCTGAATCGGTTGAGGGCAAAAAGAATCGGCAGATGATCGGCATTGGAAATATGATTGGCGATAAAGAAAACCGGTTCTCTTCCGATCAGGGTGCGTATTTGTTCGATTGTCCCCGGCTGGGATTCAACGGCTCTGATTGATTTGATAAAGTTATTAAACAGGCGCTGAGCCACGGTTCTAAAGATGAGCAGAAAAACCGGGTTGAAATCAGGAGCGATATCCTCAAGATACAGTTTGACGAGAAAACCAAGACTCTCCGGGCCCTCAAGCTGTTTCAGAGACTCAATTCGTTTTTCAAGGTTTCGGATCGAGCTTTCGTACCTGACGCGACGTTCGCCGTCCTTGTCCTGAAGGCGGCTTTTGAGCCGATGAAGAAGCATGTTGTCATGCATCAACTGCAGATTTTTAGCTTCAAAAACCGAAAGCTCGCCCAGTATGCCACCGCTGCCGTATTGCTGCAGTATCTGAGTCGTGACCGTGTTGATCAGATGCTCTCTTTGAATTCGACATTTATTGACCGCAAAACAGTTCGCCAGCTTGAGCAAAAACGGATTGCGACTGATTTTTAAAAGGATTTCGAAAACGGGCTCAAGCTGCATTTTAGAGGAGTTTGTATGTCTCGCGCAAGGTTGATGAAATTTGCCGCAGTTGGCTGAATGCCAGAGTAACGGTTTTTTCCTGGTCCGGATTGACCAGACAGCAAGTCGCCGGAGAGAGCAGGCTCCTCTCAAACAGCAGATCGCGATCGAGACCGTCGTCAATCAGGCCCTGCCAGGTGGTTTCCAGCAAGGCGATCAACCGATCCGGGGTTTCTTTTTTGAAGGGCTCGATATTAGTCGGCACGATTCCCCAGACAATCGTGCCACCCCGCTTGATAAAGTTGATGATTGAGCGCCGGTAAAGAGGCAGAATCCGGGCATTGGAATAGAGATCGATGGAAACGATATCCATGTCAAAAGCAAGGAGGAAATCCCAGTCGGGATTACCGCAGAGATGGATTCCCCGGGGACGGTCGATCAGGGCAAGAAAATTCGCAATATCATCCCTGGCTAAAGTGTCGCTGTATCCTGACATGGCACTGAAAAGGAACTGCAGTCCGGGTTCATCGACAAACATGAAGGCATTGGCGTTTCTGCGTTTAAGGCGGGCGAGTTGAACATTGACCCGCCGCGCCATGAATTCATAAAGAAAAGGTCTGACCGTATCATCAAAGATGATAGGTCGATCATCCTCTTCGTTTTTAATAAACAAACCGAAACTTACCGGTCCTTCCAGTTGTCCCCGGATAGCCGCCCTTTTCTTGAGATCAAGTTTAAGAAAACGATGATAGACCACCGAGTATTCAGGGCTGACATCAAAATACTCAGGTTCTTCAAAATGAGCCAAAGTTTCTTCTAGTTCACGGATAAATTTAGCGGTTGAAAAACGCAAGCTCTCCTTTTCCAGATCGAGAATAATTCCTGGAAAATGCTCGGCCGCCTGGACATACATATCTTCACGATAATCGTAGAGGGGCAGTTGAGGCCAGAAGGGGATATCAAGCGAGAGCGCGAGGTCAAGGGCTGTATCAAGCTCGGTATGCGGCATCACCGCCATCGCCGTCGTCTGTAGCTTGCCTGGTAAGCTCACGCCTGGCCTCCGGTTTTCTCTAGCACGACAAAAGCCAAGGCGAATTCCTGCTCATGAGTCAGGCTCAACCAGGCGGTCGCCCGATTGAGTTCATTGCAAAGTTTGTCGGCCTTGTTATAAAGTTTAAGCTCCGGGCGACCAAAGGCGTTATTGACGACCTCGATGTCCCGCCATTCCAGGCCGGCGCCGAGACCGCGCCCCAACGCTTTAAGGAAAGCTTCCTTGGCGGCAAAGCGGGCCGCCAGATGGAGCGCCGGCCGTTTTTTCGGGGATGCATAGTCTATTTCCCGGGCCGTGAAAACACGCTCTGAAAAATGCTCCCGATAACGTTCGAGCAAGGCTTCGATTCGACTGATCTTGACCATATCGCTGCCGATTCCGATGATGGTCATGGCAGCAGAGCTTTCATCTCCCGCACGGCTCGTTCAAGGCCGACAAAAACCGCGTGTCCGATAATGCTGTGTCCTATATTAAGTTCCTCGATGCTCGGCAGATGGGCGATGGGGGGAACATTGCGATAGTTCAGACCATGTCCGGCATTGACCCTGAGACCGAAATTAGAAGCGGTGATGCATGCCTGGTCAATTAGGGAAAACTCTTTCCGGATGTCTTTTTCATGGACGGCTTCACAGTAGCGGCCGGTGTGGATTTCGATAAAATCCGCTCCGATCTCGGCTGCGGCCTCAATCTGGCCGGGATCCGGATCAATAAATAAACTGACAATCAGACCCTGGGCCTGTACATTTTTGATGACCGGTTCCAGACGTTTGTAATGAGTCACCACGTCAAGACCGCCTTCGGTGGTCAGTTCCTCACGTTTTTCCGGCACAAAGGTCAGCGAATCAGGTTTTATTTCCAGGGCGAGGTCAATAATTTCCGGAGCCAGTGCCAATTCCAGATTCAGCCTGGTTTTGACGGTCTGTCGTAGGAGCCGCAGGTCCCGTTCCTGAATATGGCGTCGGTCTTCACGTAGGTGAACCGTGATGCCATCGGCTCCGCCGAGTTCGGCCAGCACGGCGGCGGCTATCGGATCGGGTTCGCCGATTCCCCGGGCCTGCCTGATAGTCGCCACATGATCGATATTAACCCCAAGTTTCACCATTAATCATCTCCCTTCAGTCCAGACCACCGGAAACTGTAAATAGTTTCTCCGGTTAAATAAGATTTTTCCAGCGAATAGATTTTCTCCCGAGGCACCATAGAGTGAAAATCGTCTGCTTGTCAAGCCGGCTGACCGTTGGCGGTTCATAAACCCAGATAAGGGAGTAGTTTGATAATGCCGATGACCACTAAGGCGATGGCCGCGAGACCGACGAGGATCTTCAGGATGAAAGCCCCGATGCGAAAAGCGATATAGAGCACCAGAGCTCCGGCAATTATCATCAGGATACTTTGCCAGTCGAACTGCAGGTTGGCAAAAAATCGGTTCAAATCATGCAGATTATCCATGTTCAGGTCCTTTTTTATGAGGGCTTTAGCGATCTTATTGCGAGAAGTTCAAAGGTTCAAACCGCCCGACCAGCGCCGCGCAGAGTCCTTGTTCAATGTTTTATGGTAGCGTTTGTCTTGCGCTCGTCGCTTTTTATGAAGCGCTGATTGATAATAAAAAGTTCTGTATAAAACAGAAAGCTTATTCAAAACCCTGGTCGCCACCACCGCTTGAACGGGGCCGATCAGGTGACTTCGGAGCTCCGCCGGCAACAACCCTGGGGCTCAGGTTGTTGATAATGCGAGCTACGAGAAGGGCTGCGATATCCGGAAGTTGCTGACGCAGAGGACGACCGCCGCTGACGGTCAGAGGCGGCAGCTTGAGGACTCGGCGCTCCTTATCCCCAACAAGACTGGCCTCTCCGTTAAAACCGGCCGTGATTGAAGAGCTGAGACGGTCTTCGTCACTGTCCCAGCTTTCCTGGATTTCAATTAATTCGACACGTCCGGAAAGAGACAGGAGCTTGCCGGAGAGGTCGCGATCGGCATCGAGGGAGGCCTGTAAACGGGTCTTTGTCCATTGCGCCAGGCGATCGGCCAATCCGGAATTGCCTGAAAGGGTGATGGTCGGGCGCCGGGCCACAGCTTGCCGGTCAAGGTTTGCTTCGTTTCCATGGACTGGCCGGAGAGAGCTTTCTTGTGCCTGGCTTAGCGGTTCAGAAGTCGTTGCAACAGCTGTCGGCGAAGAAGTTGTATGGCTTTCAGATGGCTGTTTGATGTTTTTAAAAAAAGCCGGGGAGGAAGATGGGCTTTGACCTGCATCGGAAAGCGTCGGCCGGGCCGCAAACTTTACGGCATCAGATTTTTGTGAAAAATTAAAGCTTTTGAAAATCGCAAAGGTCATCAGAATGATTGCCAGCAGGAACGGCAGAAAATGCTTGTAATATTGTGCGCTGCTTTCGGCCGCAGACTTAGGTAGTAAATTGGTTTCTGACTTGCGGCCGACTAAACCGGCGCTTTCCGGGACAATAAATGCCAACGCTTCAGCGACACTGTTAACCGGCAAAGACCGAATTTGCTTCTCGGCCAAGGCCTGTTTTAATTCGGCGCTGAGCTCCGGGTCGTTCTCTGCCGGGTAGAGAAAATAACTTCCCGGGGAAAGCCGGGACAGCGCAGCCCGGCCTTTGGCTTCAATCGCGTCGATTTTTTGCAAAGGGCCGCCATCGGTGCTGCGGGAGATTTCCCCGGTAGCCGCCAGGGAAACCGGCGTCAGCGCCGGCCAAAGTCTGCCGGCCAGGGCCAAGGCCAAGGCCAGACCGCTGCTCTGGCCAACGATTGAGGCACCGTTTTCAAGCCCTTGCAGATCGAAACCGACTACCGTCGGTGGTGGGGCACAACCGGCCTCATGGGCAATTGCGTAAACCGTTTCTGCCGCACGGCTGGCACTCCGGCTGAGATCGTTGCCCAAATCGCTGACCATGTAGGCTTCAATCGGACGGCTGCGCTCCGTTGCCGGGTTATAGAGTGAAAGCTCTATCCTGGCGCTGTTTCCGCTGGCAAAAGGCAACCAGACTGGTGAATTCGAGCGGCCCACTTGCACTTACCCCCGACACACCGTCCAGAGACTTAAGTCCAAAGCGCTGAAATCAGCGCAGGGACGGGCCAGCCGACCATTTTCAAGAAAACCGGTCAGAATCTCCCGCCCATTGCGATCCCGAACCGAAAATTTCCCCGCAGCCTTATGCTTTTCGGCGCGCAACACGATTAATCCTTCCTTCGGATTTTCCCGGTTTGGCAGAATTTCAAGCCGATAAGCGCCGCAGCGACTTTCCAGAACCAAACCCTGGGTCGTTATTGAGGAACTGGCTGCAGCTTCGAGATAGCCGTAACCGCCATCTATCTCAGAGCTCGGAGGAAAATCCTGTTCCTCCATGTCGGCTCCGGCTGCGAAGCTGAAAGCCCTTCGCCAGGCCGACCAGGCCGCAAGGCAGGTGGCACAGTTGTCGAGATGCCTGAGCTCTTCTTCCTCGGCCTCGGCTAGTCCCCGATCCGCCGCCAGTCGGATCAGGGTTTTTTCGTCGAAATGGCGAGTCTCGGCAGAGGGGGAAATTTGTTTGGGATGGTCGCGCCAGAAAATGAAAATATCTTCCAGACTCTTGTTAGCAATTTCATTAGCCATAGTCAATTCCACTCCATAGATATTTCAACCCGGTTTGGTGGCTTTGCTGAAATCTATAAATCGAGGTGCAAAAACAAAACGTGCAGCTTAGCGGGGGGCTGCCAGCCAACCATGTCGTTGCAGACATTCCCGCAACTGAAGCAGCGCCGTCTTTTCACGTTTGCGGATGGATTCGATTGAACAGTCAAAAGCTTTGGAGAGTTCCCGCAGGGTGATGTCTTCAAGCTTTCTTGCCTTGACGATAACGCGGTCGCGGGTCTCCGGCAGACTTTCCAGGCAATGCATCAGGATTTGCAAAAGTTCCTGGCGCAGCAGCTTATCGTGGGGGTCGGTTTCCGCGTTGTCGTCGGCCAGGATCACCCCCGGGTTGCCGTTCTCATTGTTATCGGGGTTGCACTCCTCGGCCAGAGGGCTCAGCGAAGGAACCAGAGCCAGATGTTGTGTGACCGTGTCGGTCGCACAACCCAGTTTCTTGGCAATCTCAATCGGCGTTGCCGGTAAGCCCTGTTGTTCAAGTTCATTTCCGGCCTTCCTGATCTCCCGGACCTGTTCTTGAATCTTTTGCGGCAGCCTGATCATCGGCGCCTTGCGAATATGATCGAGCATTTCACCCTCAATTCTGAAGGCCGCGAAAACCTCCCAGGCCACCCCTTTTTCGGAAACGTAATTTTTTTGCGCTTCAAGTAAACCGATAACCCCGTAGTGAAAAAGTTCCTCGCGGGTCAAAGCCCGTCCATTACTGCCGCCGGGCGTGTAGCGGATAAAGACGCGGTTGGCAATTCTCTGGATCATCCTTTGGTCGCTTGCTTTCAGTCGGGGGGTGATTTTGGTTCGCATCACGGCAATCAGATCCTGCTCCGAGAAGATTATCGAAAAAAAAATGACCTTTTCAACCCGATAATTGATTTTGCGCTATAAACTTCAGGCTGAACCTTTAATCCCGTCGTCAAGAATTCGAAATCCGTTCAACCGACAATGATAGTAAATGCAAAATCGCACTATATAAAGGCAGTCATCGTAAATTGCAAGCAAGTTCAAACCAGGAGCGGCTATCCGTTTTCATTCCTCGCCCCATTGAGGATCTTCTTAAAAATAAACTTCGGCAAGTTGATCGCTTCTGCATATTTTTTTTGAAAACTATTTTTTCTCTTCGATAAGGAAGTCAGGTGTAATCGCCATCAGCGCGGCAAAATAAATAATGGGGGTTCGGCAATCCTAAACCGGGGGGGGAATTATTATGGAAAAGAGAACATATCGCAACGGCTTGATCTTGATGATGGGAGGAATTTTTCTGTGGCTTATGGGTTTGACAGGCTGTGCCTCTCACAATACCACGGCCCTGGCTCCACCCAGCTGTGAAGTAGCTCTGGGTGAGAACTATTACAGGTTAACTGATTTTGAAATCGTCCGCCTGCTTGATGAGGCGTTGCTCGAAGAATGCAATGGATGTATTTATAATTGCTGGATTCCTTTGATGGAGAAAGCTCTACAAGACGGTCGTGATTTGCCCCGTAAACATCTTTTGCAGGCGGTCAAAGTGTTTAATCAAAAACAGTACGACAAGTTTTTTCATCTTGCGGTGTATCGCTATTTCGAGAACCTGGATCGCAGCCGTGAAGCCTATCGTGAGATCGACCGTAAGTTTCTGCGAGCCTACTGCGCCACACTGGTTAATCAATCCAGGACTCGCGATGACCGGCTCCTGGTCAAAACCATGGAGCTTTGTCGCCGTCTTGACCAGGAACTTTATCGGAAAATGTTTCAGTGATAATCAGGCTCCCCGTTGTTAACTCTTTACGTGCTTTAAAATTTTTAGTGCTAGCAAAAATCAAGGAGAAAGCCATGCGAAACATGTTTCTTAACGCGCAGGGGAGGAGTTTTTTCCGGGGCTTGGCCGGAGCTCTGCTTCTGCTGAGCCTTCCCGTCGTGGGACAAGGCTCCCTGACCGCCGGGCAAACCCCGGATCGCGCTGTTCAGATCGCTCAGAAATCAAGATTGCGGGTTGAGCGTAGCGGCAATGAGGTGAAAAATTCTTCGCAGCTTCTTTTTCAGGAGTTTTCCGAAAGTACGGTTGCTCTGCAGGAGCTTCTTGACACTCGCAACCAACTGGAAGCCTCCGACTTGCTCAATCCCCATGAGCCGGAAGGTGCGGCCCGCCGGGCCCATCTCAACGGTCGTATTTTATCTGAAGTCGGCAGGTTGAAAGATGCCTGCGACCAGAACCTGGAGCCTCTCCTGCTGGCGCTGGATCAATTTGATCAGTCCGTGGCGGCTTCATTGGTTGACAGTCAGGCAACCCGATCCATCAACACAAACTACGAACTTGCCCTGGAATACTACCTGGAAGATGAAAAAGGACGTTTTGCCGAGGCCTCCGACGAAGCCCAAAAGGCCCTTGAAGAATATCAGGAAGCCGAAAACGAAAAAGACCAAAAACGTCTGTTGCAGAAGTACAATCGAATCAAGAAACGTTTGCTTCAGGTGGAACAGCGGCGGCGTCTTTACGAAGCCAGGGTCAAGGTTGCGACTATGAACCAGCAGTATTCAGGTCTCGTTCGTGAAAAAATCAGGGCTGATGGCAGTGATATCTCAAATCGCTTCCGCGATCTGCTGGCTAATCTTTATAATGTCTTCGCCAAGATAACCCCGGTTGCCGAAGTCGGGGGGACGGGGACTCCGGGACTGATGGCTAATCTGGGATTTCCTAATGTTGAAGAATTGCGGAATACCCTTTCTTTAGTCAATAGCGCCACCAACAAACTGGGTGGGGTGCTTGATGAAATGGTCAACGATGTCTTGGCTGGCCTGGGAGAAATCCGAGTGGTCAGCAGTACTGGCATCAGCGGTGAGGTTTTGAGTGTTGAAGAAGAACTCGACTTTTTGCGACAGGCCCGTTTGAGTTGGCAGTAACAATAACCTCTGAGGATAGACCGACAAGGAGTTTGCCATGAAAAAAAAATTACTATTGATGATTATTCTCGTTTTTTCGGCTGGAGTGAGTCTGGCGGCTGCCAACGACGCTCACGCCGCCTCACTTTATGAATACTACGCGGAAGCGGCGTTACCCGAGCTTGAGAAGGAAACCGGAGAAATGGGGGGCAGGCTGAAACAGAAATTCAGCCAGGAAAATATTTATAACAATCAAAGGAAAATAGATTTTGCCACCTATGTCATCAATCTCAAAAAAGCTGTGCTCTATGGCACTAAACTAGCCCGTTACAGTGATTATAAACAGGATTTGGATTTTGCCAGGGATAACGAGGTGTTCAAGGGACTGCCCGAAGATTCCCAGGATCTGGCCGCGCTTCGCACCATCAATACGCGCAGAAAGTTTACTCAGGAAAAATATCTGAGAACGAAAATCAACGTTGAGGAGGAGATCGATATCTATCTGGATCTTCTGACGCAAGCGCTTGATATCTGTGAAGCCATGACAAACAACGATCTGAGTGGTTTCAGTGACCTTGAGGAAAACCGCAGGATCGTCAAAAAATGGCTTAACGGGGAGCAATTCTCAGCTTACCAGGCCAAAGCCGTCGATCTCGGTCGGACTTGGCCGGAAATCAATCTTAGGATTACCGGGCAGTGCGATCTTTGGCGCGAGCGGTCAGAGACCCCGGAGTCGCCGATCATCAATGCCAGGCTGGTTGATGCCCTGTAAAAGCAGTTGTTGCCGGCGGTGAACGCGTTAGTTTTCCGCCGGTGAGTTAACCGTTTCTGATCTTGATCTCTATGGGTAAGTAAGGATTCAGCTGATGCACTCATTTTTTGTATACAACAATGGCAGACTTAAAACCGGCCGCGTCAGCCTGGTATTTTTTCTGGTTTTTATCGGGGTTTGCGGTCTTCTTTTTCAGTTGCACCGGCCCGTCGATGAGGCCGTAGTCATTGTTCGACATCTGTTTACTCCCGAAAAAATGGCCGCTGAGCGGGCACCCGTTGCGCTGAAAAAGAAGGGGTCGCCGGTGGAAACTCAGGCATTCGAACCGGAAGCGGATCTTCCCACAGAGGCTCAATCCGATCCCTTGCCACCAACGGGAAAAATCGAAAAAACAGAGTCGAAAGATCTGGTTGCGACAGCCGCGTTGGCAGCTCCAGAGGTAAAACCTGAAAGCAAGGGCGAGGATACTTCGCTGTTTGTCGCCGGTGAAGAGTTGGTGGGTGAGACGGAGAACCAGGTTGAAACGGAATCTTCGGCTGTTCTTTCGCAAGATGATGTCCTCGATCCGGAACCGGAAATCCTAGAGAATAAGGCTGAAATCGTCACCGACCTGCATAGCCGTAACCATGTTGCAGCTGACTCAGGTAAGACCGCAGTTCAGCTTTTATCGGAATCAGACCGGCAGCAGCTGCGAAGTTATGCTGAAAGTTTGGTGAAAAAAAACTTTCCAACTTTACAGGAAGATGAACTTCAAAAAATCCGCTCCTCTCAGGACCAGGTTTCACCGAAAACAGCCGAAAAAGATACGAATTCCATGAACATGGAGAAACAGCCTTTGTCGTCTCTGACAAAAAAGACAAAGATGACAAAAACGACAGTTCTTCCCAAATTGAAGCTTGATCGAAATAAATATACCCAACTCCATCAGGCCTGGCGCAAGGAAGGAGAAAAGGAGCGCTCGCCGCAGCAAATAATTCCTTTACGTATCGAAAATCTGCGGGAATCATATAGCTTTCTGCAAATGAAAGCCGTGGCCCTGCTCAAGGATGGTCGTTGTCTTGACCTGGATGACGGCAGTTTGATCCCCGCGGCCTCACTGGAAAGTTTTTCCAGTACGGTGATCGAGGTTGATAACCCCTGGCAAAAGTGGGGGCCGGAACTGAAACGGGCCGGGCTTTATCCGGAGCAGATTTCCGCTGTTCGTTATTATCTCTACGATTTCGTCAAGCGAGCGATTTATACCAGGGTTAACCAGGCTTTTACCTGGAGCCTGGAAAAAGGTCTGCTGAAGGCTGGGGTCAAACCGGAAGAAGTTGATGTTCTGGGACGAACGTTCGTACTGGAAGGTCCAGGGGGGGGGGCTTTCGGGGTCTTCGTTCCTCTTTCTCTTGCTACGCACGATGGTCGAAGCATTGAGCTTGATCCATGCTCGTTCTGTAACGCTCCTGATCTTGCGGCCTTGCATGCGGCGGGCTTAATCTGAACCTGACGGGGATAATCATGCAGTTTGCCAGCTGGTTTTTACATAATTTCGGCGTCTTCTTCGGTTTGATTTTTTTGTTTTATCTCTATCTGATGGTACATCGTCTGACCTTGATCTACGATTATTTACGGGGGGTGGTCGTTGCCGATGAAAGTTATCAGGAAAAGGTCGGCAAACATGCTGCTCTGGTTTTTCTGGTGCCGTTATTCCGGCGTCTGCAAGCCACTGAAGGTTCGGCCCGGGAAGCTATTGTTGATGCCATCTGGTCGGAAGTGGAAAGTCGTATCGGCATTCATTTTACGGCCCTCAACGGCTATGTCAACACCTTGATTCTGATTGGTTTTGCCGGCACCATTTTTGGGTCAATCGGAGCCTTTAATGAAATGTTCGCCGGTCTTGCCGGGGGTGAGAGCGCAGCCGTGGTTTTCGCCGCAGCCTGGAACCATGGCTTGGCGACGGCGCTGTACACCTCCCTGGGCGCTGGTGTGATTGGCGGGCTGACAGTGACTTTGATCTATTCAAGATATCTGATGACGAGAATGAAACGGCTTGAAACCCTGATTGGACTGCGTATCGGTGAAATATGCAGTGAAAGGATTTAAAAATGGGGCATTATCGCAGAGGCGGCATGAGCCGGCTAAACCAGAACGCGCTTGATCCAGGTAAAGATCTTTTCGCCTATCTTTTTATCTTAGTCATGGTTTTTACCTTTATGTTGCTAATGACAACCGAAGAACGCCGTTCCCGAGAAGCGGAGCTTAAAGCTCCGCAGAGTCATCAAGCCGGTAATTCCCGTTTCGCTGCCGTTGAAAACCACAAAATCGGCCATCTGGAAAAAAAAGGCTCTGAAATCAGCCTCGTTTTTGCCGGGCGCAGCTATCATCCCTGGAGGGATCTGGAAGCCTTGCGCAAGGATGGTCGAATCTCCCGACTAACGCAGACCGGGGGAGGTGCGGAAGAGGTTATCTATCTGGCTGCCGACAACATCAACCACGTTTCTCTTGCGGAATATTTCGCCGCCTTCAGATATTTGGGTGAACAGGGAATTAACATTGCGTTTGCCGAAAAGTTGCGTTGATCATGAAATCACCACAAAATTTAGGTGTTTTTTTTCTGATTCTTCTTCTCTTGGTCTGGACCGATGCGGCTGCCCAGGAAGACCAGGATCCCTGGATACGCCTGCAGCATAATTATGCAGGGGAAAAGGACAAACGGAGGAGATTTTCCAAGCCCCAGGAAAATGATGCAAGCGATCCCTGGGATCGCTTGCGCAAAGTATTCATTCCCTTGGAGTCTCCCGTTCCGGCGATCACCAACCCCAAGGCTGGAGCAAAACACTCTGATTATAATAAAAACGTCACCACTATAATTCAAAAAAAACTTGCCCCCTGGCAGGAATCGATTGATCAGGCGGCCAGAATCTTCAATGTGCCGCAAGCGGTTATCAAGGCAGTAATAATTATGGAGTCAGGGGGGGATCCCAATGCCCGGGCCGATTCAAGCAGTGCGGCCGGCTTGATGCAGACCATCAAAGCAACGTTTGCAGAGGCTCATCGTAGGTTAAGTGAGCGCGGCATTGTTTTGGTGAATAATCCCCTTGATCCCCACGCCTCGATCATGGCAGGGAGCTGGTATTTGGGAGAGATGTTTGAAGAAGCTGAACAGGATGGCAAGCCTGGAGTGGGGTCTCGAACCGAGCTCTCATCCTGGCGTCATGCTCTTGAGTATTACTATGCTGGGCCGTTGCATGGGCGCAAATCGTCCCCTCGTGTTTTAATCTATCGCAACGGGAAAAGTTTATTGATCGATAAAAAAGCTTATTCAGATAAAGTTTTGGAGTGGGCTGCGACGCTGGTCTGAAAATGAAAATAAACCGCTGCCAAGCTTAGCAATCTGAGACTACCGCCTGATTTAAATCCCCGCAGCGTAGACTGTCCCGACAATTGCCATGGTTTACGAAGGGAGAGTAATTTCATCTTCGCGATAGGATTCAGTTTGTCGCCATAAAAATCTGCTGGTTTTTCTATAAAAACTTGACTTCTTCTAGTTTTCGTTTACTATTCAGATGTTATCATAGGTTGAAATCATAAGGATGTAGCTTTGCAATTCGCCTGCAGCCTGAGATTGGTAAAAGTTTGCGTACTTTTATTGTGGTAAATATTTTTAGAGGATTGAGAATCTATGAGTGATTGTCCTTGTGGTTCGGGAAAAGATTATAGTCAATGCTGTGAACCCCTTATCGAAGGTGAATCCAAAGCGGATACTGCGGAGGCTCTTTTACGGGCCCGTTACAGCGCCCACGCCAAAATGGAAATGGATTTCGTCAAGAATACAACCCATCCCGATCAACTACCTAAGTACGAAGCGACCACGGCCCGCAACTGGGCTGAAAAGTCAACATGGGATCATCTCGAAATCATTAATGTTGAAGCCGGACAGCAAGCCGATGAGGAAGGCAGAATTGAATTTGTTGCCCATTTTCGGCAAAAGGATAAAGCCAAAACTCATCATGAGCTTTCATCGTTCAAACGCCATGAGGGTGACTGGTATTTTTATGACGGACAAGGGGTGGTTCCCAGACAGGTGGTCAGAGAACATAATAAAGTCGGTCGTAATGATCCTTGTCCCTGCGGGAGCGGTAAAAAATATAAAAAATGTTGTTGCGCATGAACCAGGACTGTTTACAGGTTAAAAGGGAGGAAATACTTCCCTTTTAACCTGTAAACTAATATGCTCAACTGCTCTCGGGTCATATTTTTGTTCGAACCATCCAGACCAGGCGGCCCGGGGAAAGATTCGAGTTTGGGCAGAGAAAAGTTTACGAACAGCAAGAGCTGCTGGATCCGCAGCCGGAACAGCTTCCACCCCCCATTTTACTGAGGTCAAGATTCGCAGAGATGGTGAAACCGACGTTTTTAAAATCAACTTTGATCGGTTTGACCTTTTCCATGAAATCACGATCGACAAGGAATGTGAAGTTCTCGATATTGTAGGTTTCGTCGTTGGGGCGTTCCTGATCCATGACCATGGAAAGAGACGGGCCACCTCAGCCGCCTTCGTTCAAAAATATTCTGATGGGTTCCGGTTCACGATTGGTGAAATAGCCGGCAATCTGTTCGACTGCGGCACTACTGACTTCCAGCATTAGGTGCTCTCCTTGATTTTCGATGTTTGAATTTTAAATTATAGAGTAATCCTATAAGTAATGATAACTTTATATGAAAAAAGAATAGTTATTGAAGATGATTCTGTCAACATTCTTTTTAAATCATGAAGGTTCTTTTTGCATAATTTTTTATTATTGATTCAATATGAAGGGGTAAAATGCGGGTCTTAGTCAGTGGTGGAAGCGGCTATATCGGCAGTCATACTGTCGTTGAACTTCTCGCATCAGATTATGAAGTCGTTATTGTTGATAATTTAAGCAACAGCTCACCTGAGGTTCTGGCGCGGATAGAAAAGATAACCAACAAGCGGGTGGGGTTCCATAAACTTGATCTGCGTGACCGGCCCGGGCTTAACCGTCTGCTGGCCGAAGGTAATTTCAATGCGGTAATTCATTTCGCCGGTCTCAAGGCCGTCGGCGAATCAGTCAAAATGCCGCTGACTTATTACGATAATAATCTCTGCGGTACCATCAGCCTCTTGCAGGCCATGTCTGAACATGGTGTCAAAAATCTGGTATTCAGCTCCTCCGCCACGGTTTACGGTGACCCCGTGACAGTACCGATTGACGAGACCGCGGCTTTGCGACCTACCAATCCCTACGGGCGCAGCAAGTTGATGCTTGAAGACATGCTGCGCGATCTACAGATTTCAGATAAGGACTGGAATATCGTTTTATTGCGTTATTTTAACCCGATCGGAGCGCACGCCAGCGGTTTGATTGGCGAAGATCCACAAGGCATCCCTAATAACCTGCTGCCTTATATTTCTCAGGTAGCGGTTGGTCGGCGGCAACGCCTGGCGGTTTTCGGTAATGACTATGATACCCATGATGGTACGGGCGTCCGGGACTATATTCATGTCGTTGATTTGGCGCGCGGGCACTTATGTGCTCTTGAAAAAATGCAGCTGAATCCAGGCCTGATTTGCTGCAATCTGGGCACGGGCCGTGGTTACAGTGTTCTTGAGGTGATAGAGACCTTTACAAAAGCCAGCGGGATTGAAATTCCTTATTCGATCGAACCCCGTCGAGCTGGAGATATCGCGGTTTGTTATGCCGATCCTACTTGGGCCGGCGATGTCTTGGGCTGGAAAGCAGAGCGTGATTTACTTTCAATGTGTACCGATGCTTGGCATTGGCAGACAAATAATCCTGATGGATATGGAGGAAAAGATGAATAGTCAAATTGGTGTGGACGCCGGCAGAATCTGGAAGGAACTCGAAATTAATGGAGAAATGACCAGCGGTCAGCTGAAAAAAAATCTTGCTCTGGCGCCAGTCGATCTTAACCTCGCACTGGGTTGGTTGGCCCGGGAAGACAAAATCGGTCTGAGTCGCAAAGGGAACCTGATTAAAGCAGGGTTGAAATAAGGCTGTTTCTGGTCTGATTTGGTACCAGAAGATACTGACAAATTTTGAGTGCTAGTTGAGGGGTGTAAATTGTTGAAAATTTTAGTTTTATATCATTCGCGAGGTGGTAATACCCGAAAGCTTGCGGAAAAAATAGTTGCCGGAATAGAAGCACAAGGTGCTATTGCGATCCTGAAAAGTACGGATGAAGTGGTTAAAGATGATTTTCTGGTCGCTGCCGGTATTATCGCCGGTTCACCCGTATATTTTGGCGGGATGGCGGCGGAATTGAAAAAAGTATTTGACGATTTTGTCGGCCTTCGCAAAAAAATGGAGAATAAGGTCGGAGCCGCATTTGCCACCAGTGGCCATCACACCGGGGGTAAGGAAACCACTATCATGTCGATAATCCACTGCATGATGATTTACGGTATGATTGTTGTCGGCGATCCCCTGCATGCCTCCGGGCATTACGGGGTTGCCTGTCTGGGAGAGCCTGATGCCGGAGCGGCCGATGACGCCGAAAAACTGGGTTATCGGGTAGCCGAACTGGCAACCAGAATTGGTCGTGAATGAACACAAGAAGGGTGTATTTAGCGACTACTGCAAAGTATGACAGCAGGATAATTGCCGATATTCTGCGTCAGGGACTCACAACGTTAGGTTTGGAAGGAACTGTAAGCCGAGGCGACCGGGTTCTTCTGAAACCGAACTTGGTGATCGGCAAAGCCCCAGAACTGGCTGTGACTACCCATCCGGAAGTTTTGCGGGCAACCGCGATGGTGCTGCAGGATTGCGGAGCCCGGCTTTTTCTCGGTGACAGTCCAGGCTTCGGTGCGCTCGAAAAATGTTTGCTTAAAAGCGGTCTGCAACCGGTGATGCGGGCGCTGGCCATCACCACCGTTTCTTTTGAAGAGCCTAAGAAGGTTGCGCTGACAAATAGTCTGGTGGCTAAGGAAATAACCTTGGCTGACAGGGCTTGCGATTTCGATAAGCTTATCAATCTGCCTAAATTAAAAACCCATGTGATGATGGGTACGACCTTGGCGGTGAAGAATCTTTTTGGCCTGGTTCCGGGCCTGCGCAAACTGCAATGGCATTTACGCGCCGGTCATGACCGGCGACTGTTTGCCCGTATGCTGCTTGATATCTACCGGCAAATGCCTCCAACCTGGAGTTTTCTTGATGGGGTTGTGGGCATGGAAGGGGAGGGGCCAACTAATGGAACCCCCAGGAACTGTGGTCTTCTGGCCCTGTCCAACGGTGCCCCGGAACTTGATTATCAGGTGGAAAAATGGGTTGGTTTCCCTGGCTTGCCCCCAATCAGCCAAGAGGCTTTGAATCTGGGGATACTCGAAAAGCGGATTGAAACTGTCGGACCGGCTGCCGAATCATACCTGGAGCCAGCCATCAAACCTGCTCGCGGAACCGGACAGGCGACCTTTTTCGGCCAGCGTTTCTGGGGTAAGTTTTTTATTTCAAAACCCAAAATTACCATCAGTCGCTGCCATCTTTGTCAAGTCTGCGTCATTCATTGCCCGGCTCAGGCCATGAAGCTGATGGATCGTAGAATTGTTATTGACTATAAACGCTGTATTCGTTGTTACTGCTGCCAGGAACTATGCCCTTATGGTGCGGTTCTGGTTAGATGAAAGGTCTTAAAAGGTTTTTTAATGAATCTCAACAATCTCAATTGCCTTGACCTCGACCAGCCTCAGTTGGAAGGTTTCAAACAATTCTTGAGCGCCTGGCTTTACCGGGGGGGAAAGTTTACGTTTCTGGTCGATCCGGGCCCCTTATCCACCATCCCGCTTCTACTGGCTGAGCTGCGCAGAAAAGATATCAAAAGGATTGATTATATTTTACTGACCCATATTCATATTGATCATGCCGGCGGTACCGGTGAATTATTGAAAAACTATCCCGAAGCTCTGGTAATCTGTCATCCTGAAGGGGTAAAACATCTGGTGGACCCGGAACAGCTCTGGCTGGGATCATTGAAAGTTTTGGGTCGTATGGCTGAGGTCTATGGAGAGATTATCCCTGTACCGGCCGAGAAGATTGTTTTTGCGGAGGAAGTCGGAAACACCGGAATTCAAGTTTTTAAGACCCCGGGACATGCTCAGCACCATCTTTGTTTTCTTTTGGATGATGTACTTTTTGCGGGGGAGGTCGTCGGTGTCCGGAGCCCGGCCAAGAGTGGTATTTACATGCGGCCGGCGACCCCGCCTCGATTTTTATTGGATGTGGCTCAAACTTCAATCGATAACATGCTTGAGCTTAAACCTCGTTATCTGGTGATGGCCCATTATGGGTTGGTTGAACCGGCGCTGGAATATCTGCAGATCGGCCGTCGGCAACTTGATTTATGGGTCGAAGGTGTAGGTCAGATAATCGGGGTAGGTCAACGGCCTGATAAAAATCATGAAGAAAAACTTTTTAACTGGCTCTTGGAACGTGATTCCAATTATCGCCGAATCCATGAGTTGGCCCCGGATATTTATGCCCGGGAGCGTTATTTTCTGGGCAATACGATGCGAGGCATGAGCGCCTATCTGAAAGAAGATAGGCGCTAGATTTCACGCTCGGTAATAATCTGGTTCTTACCTCTTCTTTTTGCTAAATAAAGAGCATCATCGGCACGCTTAATCAAACCGTCAATGTTGTCACCGGCAGAAAACGAGGAAACGCCAATGCTGACCGTAATTTTTAGCGAGATAGCTATCTTTTTGTTGGTCAAGGTACTTTGCGAGAGAAGGTTTCTGATTTTGTTCCCAACCTGAACTGCCTGCTCTAAATCGGTGGACGGCAACAGACAGGTGAACTCCTCCCCTCCCCATCGAGCCGGAAAATCTGAATCTCTTAAATTCTGGCGTAGGAAAGTACCCAGTCCTCGCAGAATTCCATCCCCTGTCTGGTGACCGAATTGATCGTTGACTGCCTTGAAATCATCAATATCGATCACCAGCAAGCTGAATCCATGCCCATAGCGGGTTGCCCGCGAGAGCTCTTCGGAAAGGCGGCAGAAAAGAGCCCTGCGGTTATAAAGTCCGGTCAATTCGTCGACGGTTGCCATGTCGGCGACTTCCTGCATTTTATCCTGCAGGCGCTTAACGGTCTCCTGCGCGTCTACAATGTGGTCGTGAATTTTAGTGTTACTGGTGATGACTTGATTGAGCTCCGCCGTAATCTCATCCTTCAGCTTGGATAGATCAGAAAATTTATCCGTGACCTTGATCTTCAGGAGATGGTTGTCGAGTTGTTCAATGTGCTGGCCGGCGATTTGGTCAAGTCGGCCGATCAGGCGTTCCAGTTCAGTCATCAACTCGAACCCCTGATCCTGCTGAGTGATAAGTTCGTCGAAACTGTTCTGTTGCTGTTGCTCGATCAGTTGCTGGGAGTCATGGTCACTTGCGGACAAAAATTTGTAAAAATGGCGAGAATATATGTCGGGCAGCATCGGGATGCGATGTTCAACCATATGGTGCAGGGTCTTTTTTGCCACCCGGGCCACCGTCAAATAAAAGCGCTCCATGAATAGACCTGTTTTCGATAAGATTTAAAAAGAATAACCCTTAATGATTATAGTTACTTATTTGCCTGTCGTCAAGACAAAACAAACCCCGTAAAGCCGCAGTGAAAGGCTTTTGTGAAGTCTGGTGCCTGAGTTTATGAGGTTTCCTCCACCAGAAGCGTTTAAGAATTATTATTGATGAACTCGTAACGACTTTTGAAAAGCGCAAAAAACAGGATGGCACTATAACCGCTCCGAATACGAGGCGCCCGAAACCTGAGGTATGCGGTGAACATGGAAGTGCGCCGCAGTGACGCTCATCCGGCTTTAGCCGGGAAGGCTGAAGGGGAAACGAAGCCGGTGGAATGGTTACGAAGCCATCATTTGGGGCCGCCAAAGGATTTGATACTATGGATATCTTTCATATCGACCGAGCTTACCGCAACATCAAACGCTATCGGCAGATTATCTCGGTTTTCATAAAGTACGGTTTCGGCGGACTGCTAGAGCAACTTAATCTTGATTCCTATCTGGCCTTCGGGAAAAGTCTGGTCACCCTTCGCGGGATTAAACATGGCGATCTGATTCGTTACTCCAAAGGCGAGCGCCTGCGACTGGCTTTTGAAGAATTGGGTCCAACCTTTATCAAACTCGGGCAGCTTCTTTCCACTCGTCCTGACTTGATTCCCGCAGATATTCTGGGTGAATTACGTAAATTACAGGACAGGGTTCCAGGTTTCAGTTTTTCTGCAGTCAAAGCTCAGATAGAATCATCCCTGGGTGACAAGCTTGAAAATATTTTTCCCGAATTCTCTCATGAACCGGTGGCCGCAGCTTCAATTTCACAAGTTCACCGCGCCCGCCTTGTCAACGGCACGGAAGTGGCTGTCAAGGTGCGGCGTCCTGGAATTGACGAGCAAATTGCCGCCGATATTGATATCATGTTCAATCTGGCCGAGCTTGCGACCCGGCATGTAAGCGAGATGGAAACTTATCAACCGGCCCAGATGGTACGGGAATTTTCTAAAAATATTCGCCTGGAATTGGATTTTCAGATTGAAGGGCGCAACCTTGATCGCTTTGCCAAAAATTTTGCCGACAATCGAAACATTCATATTCCTGCCGTCTTCTGGTCCCAGAGCAGCCAACGGATTCTGACTCTGGAATGGATAGACGGAATTAAAATCGATCAAATAAAGACGACCACCAATGGTGCGTATGACCCAAGACTACTGGCCTCAAGTGGGGTTGATTTCATGCTCAGGCAGATTTTTGAATTCGGGCTGTTTCATGGCGATCCTCATCCCGGAAATCTTTTTGTTCTGCCTGGCAATATCATTGCCCCGATTGACTTCGGTCTGGTGGGCCACCTTGATGAAGAGTTGAGCGAAGCCTTGCTTGAGTTGCTGCTTGGAATTCTGCGAAAGGATGTTTCGGCGCTGCTGCGAGCCATGTTCAAAATCGGGGTAATTGATGAAGATAAAATCAACCTGCGCGAACTGAAGGGCGATCTTTATGATTTGCTGGATCGTTACACCGGAGTTTCGTTGGCCAACCTGCACTTGAAAAACTTGCTCCAGGATTTTCTTCGCGTCATAACTTTCCATAAGATCCGTTTTCTTCCTGATTTTATGCTGCTTTTGCGGGTTCTCCTGACTTTGGAAGAAACTGCGCGTGCACTTGATCCAAGGTTTGATTTTCTTACTCATGCAGCCCCACTGGTTGAAAAAATCGGAGAAAAAAGATTTTCCCATGAACATCTGGAAAAGATTGTGGGTCGACAGCTGCATGAAACCATGGCCTTGTTTGAAATCATGCCGGGAGTGACTCGGGATATTCTGAAAAAGTTAAGCCGCGGTAGACTGCGCTTCGAGTTTGAACATCTGGGACTTGCTTTGTTCAGCAAGAACCTGGATCGAATTGCTAACCGCATCTCGTTTACAATGGTGGTTTCGGCGATAATTATCGCTTCATCCCTCATCATGTCGGCCGACAACGGATCTAAACTTTTTGGTTATCCGCTTCTGGGCATAATAGGTTATGTATTGGCAGGGGGGCTGGGAACCTGGCTGGCGATCGCGATCTTGCGCTCCGGCAAAATGTAAAGCGGTGCGGAATCGTGCAAAAGAATATGAATCCCCACCGGAAAGTCTCTCGGAATCAACTGCCGAGTTTTTCCATGACGTAGTTTTTTACAACGTCGGTCTCGGCGGCAACACGGTTATAACGACAGGGAAGTTCGTCCAGTGAGGCAATGCTTGCAGGCGATGGAGGCATTTTTCCGATCGCGTTTTTGACCGCATCCGGGAATTTAGCGGGATGGGCGGTCGCCAGACAGACTATCCCCGAGCTTGTCTGTCCGCTCTCAAGATACTGACGGGCGGCACAGACACCTGTCGCTGTATGCGGGTCAAGAATATAACCCTTTTCCTGCCAGACCTGTTTGATTGTCGCCAGAGTCATGGCGTCATCAACCCGGGATGCGGCAAAATCCCGACGCAGAAACTCAAACTGCTCAGCACTTATCTTAAGTTTTCCGAAACCGGTAAAGTCAGACATCATTTTTTTCAGGACTTCTGGATCTCGATTCACCAAAAAATAGAGATAGCGTTCAAAATTACTGGCCCGCTGAATATCCATTGACGGGCTCAGCGTGCTCACTACCTGGTCGACCTGATAGCTTCCGCTGGTGATGAAACGATAAAGAATGTCATTGGCGTTGGTTGCCAGGATCAATTTCTTAATTGGCAATCCCATTTGCTTTGCAACCCAGCCCGCAAAAATATTGCCGAAGTTGCCGGTCGGCACAACCACCGTGAAATCATTCCGATCTTTGGCTGAAAGCTGCGTCCATGCGCTGAAATAATAAACAATCTGAGCCATGATCCGAGCCCAGTTGATTGAATTTACGGCCCCGAGATGGTAGCGTTGTTTGAACTCAAGATCGGCGAAAAGCTCCTTGACTATCCTTTGTCCATCATCAAAATTTCCCTCTATCGCCAGATTGAAAACATTGTCGTCAAGGACCGAAGTCATCTGCTTTTCCTGTACGGGACTGACCTTGCCGTATGGGTACAGAATGAAAATATTAATGTTTTCCTTACCCCGTAGGCCATGAATCGCGGCGCTGCCGGTATCTCCTGAGGTTGCTCCGAGGATATTGAGGTGATTTTTTTCACGACGAAGCAGATATTCGAAAAGATTGCCGAGAAACTGTAGAGCGATATCCTTGAAAGCCAAGGTGGGGCCGTGAAAAAGCTCCTGAATATAAAATTCCCCCACTTTTTTTAAAGGGACAATTTCGGTTGCAGCAAAGCTCGAATAACTTTTGGCGATCAAGGCACGCAGGTCGGCGGCGGGAATATCATCATCAATGAAACGAGCAAAGATGGTATAAGCCAGCTCGTTGTAGGACAGGGTCGTGAGTGCGTCCATTTGAGCCGGAGAAAAGACTGGAATATCCTTCGGCAAAAGTAGCCCGCCATCACTGGCGAGCCCCATCATTACCGCCTGATTAAAGGAGATCGGAGCGATTCCGCCCCGGGTACTGATATACTTCATGCCCCTACCGTCGTAGTTGAGTTTAATCTAGTTTAGCGAACGGAAAACTCATGTACAGCATCAATCATGGCCTTGGCGTGGTCAATCGGAGTAGTTGGCAGGATGCCGTGGCCAAGATTGAAAATGTGACCGTTGCGATTGGCGGCCTGATCGAGAACCATTCTTACTCGTCTGCGAATTTCAGGAATCGGAGCAAACAGGACAAGCGGTTCGAGATTTCCCTGAACCCCGCATTCCGGACCAATGATTTCCCAGGCCGAAGAAATGTCTTGGCGCCAGTCCAGACCAATGACATCTCCGCCGGCGGCAACCACCTGTTTAAGAAGGGTCGAGGCTTGGTTGGCAAAGTGGATTTTGGGGATATCAAATTCCGCAAGCGCCTGAAAAATTTTTTGGTTGTAGGGGAAGACGTATTCTTGATAGTCAAAAGATCCAAGACAACCGACCCAACTGTCGAAAAGCTGCACGGCCTGAGCCCCAGCTAGAATCTGGGCCTTAAGATAGGAAATCACGGTTTGCGTAATCATTTCCATCAGTCGATGGTAAACTTGAGGGTTTACATACATCATGGTTTTGATGTGCTGATACTGTTTTGAGCCACCGCCCTCAACCAGATAGCTGGCTAAGGTAAAGGGGGCCCCGGAAAAGCCGATCAGAGGCACCTTGCCGTCAAGTTCACGCCGCAGGATTCGGATAGCCTCCATCACGAATGGAACTGTTTCTTCCGCCGCAACGACTTTTAGGGTTTTCAGGTCTGCAGCCGAACGAATCGGTCGTTCCACCACCGGTCCTCGACCTTCGTGAAATTCAATGGCTGAGCCCATGGGTTCAAGAGGAACCAGAATATCGGAAAACAGGATGGCAGCGTCCAGCTCCATGCGGCGCAGCGGTTGCAGGGTAACTTCGACCGCAAGCTCCGGGGTTTTGCACATTTCCCAAAAAGAGTGTTTTTCACGTAAAGCACGATATTCCGGCAGGTAACGCCCAGCCTGACGCATCATCCAGACCGGGGTGCAGTCAACATCCTGACGTCGGCAGGCTCGTAAAAATCGATAATCATTTTTCATCTTGTCAATGCTCCTGTAAAAGCTTATATCTCCGGCACAAACCTGCGGCGCGCATATCCGTGTTCTGTAATTGGCAGGTGTAACTATCATAGTTGACCGTACCATTCAAGGAAATTGTCAATCTGATATCTCTGGCGGATTTGATTTTCCGAAGTAAGGAGAGGGGAGAGCGAATGCTCTTTTTACCTGCATGGATCGTAAATTATATCATCAGGAGGAAATAAGCTTGTGAGTGAGGAACTTTTGCTGACCCCGCAATTCTGGCGTGACTACGTTCTTTCCCGTAAACGTTCCCTGAAGCGCAGCAAGGTAGCCACCGGGGGAAAATGGGATCAAATTGCGGGGCATTACCATAGTTTTGAGAATGATGCGGCTTTCCTGGCCGAGCAGCTGTGGATCAAAGAAAAAATGTTGGCCCATCGAATGTTAAGCCCGCAAACAGAACTGATTGATATAGCCTGCGGTCCGGGAACTCATTGCTTTGACTTTGCCGCAATTTGCCGTCAAGTCACTGCCGTGGATGTTTCAGAAAGAATGATCGCACGGGTCATAGCTAGAAAAGAAGCGGAAAAGACGGAGAACTTAACGGTTATATGTCATGATTTTTATGGGTTTAATCCCGCTTGTCAGTATGATACGGTTTTTGTCTCAATGAGTCCGATTTTAAATGAATTAGAAAATATTGATCGTCTTCTGGCCATGAGCCGCCGCTTTGTCGTCCTTGTTTATTGGGCCGGGATCAGAGACAATCCTCTTTTTCAAACCTGCTACAAAATGGTTTACGATGAAACCTACCGGTGGGATGCTATGGATGTGACCGTTATTTTCAACTATCTCTATGCCCTTGGTCATTCTCCCGAGATTTCTTATCTGCACCCGGTTTGGAAACGTTATGACAGCCTTGAAAACACGGTTGAACATATAATCTGGCATCTCGAATTTCAACGTTCTCTGAGCTCTGATGAAAGGCAAATGGTTTATGAAAGGATAGCCCGTGAAGTAGATGATAAGGGCATGGTAAAATATCAAACCAGAGTCCGTAAGGGAGCTTTGTTTCTTGACCTTGAAGCCGGAAAAGAGGTAGGGGTTTCAGCGTAATTTTTGGTCGGACATGAGCTCCGCGAAGATTCCGGTGTAAATATTTTTTCAAGTACCGCGGTTGACAACCGATTTTATTTACTTTATTATTCAGATAATTTTTATCCCCTTATCATTGTTCATTCAACTTTTTTGTCGTCCGGGCCGGCCGGACTTGGAGGAAACAATGGCTACGGCTGAAAGTAATTCCGATAAAGCAGTCAAGATCATCGACGGAGTCTGGTGGGTCGGTGTCAATGATCATTTCAATCCTCTTTTCGAAGGCCTGTGGGCCCTGCCGCACGGAATAAGCTACAATGCTTACCTGGTCCAAGGCAAAAACAAAACGGCTTTGATTGAGCTTTCACGCAACGGTTTCGCGGAAACATTTATAAAAAAAATTGAGCAGATAATGCCTCTGACCGAAATTGACTACATCGTCCATAATCATCTTGAACCGGATCATTCCGGTATTATCCCAATCATTTACAAAGCCTGTCCGCAAGCCGAAATCATCGCTTCTGGAAAAGGTAAAGTTTTTCTTGAACAATTTTACGGAGAGGGGAAGCGGGTGAGAGCGGTCGGTGACGGCGACAGTCTTGATCTCGGAGGACGAACCTTGCGTTTTCTCGGTTATCCTTGGCTGCACTGGCCAGATACCATGTTTAGCTATTTGGTAGAGGATAAAGTGCTTTTCCCCTGTGATGCTTTCGGTGGTTTTGGAGCTCTCGACAGAGGTCTGTTTGACGACGAAATTGATCTCGCAAGCTACTGGCCTGAAGCAAAACGCTATCTGGGAACTATTGTCGCCTCTTATTTGGGGCACGTGATCAAAGCCATCGATAAGTGGGTTAAGGGCGGTATGGGTATAAATATCCTTTGCCCATCGCACGGGCCGGTATATCGCAGCAATCCGATGTCGATTATCAGTCGTTATCAGGAGTGGGCTCGCAATGACAAGCAGGATAAGGTCGTAATGGTTGTCGGTTCAATGTGGGGTAATACGCATCAAATGGGAGCCATCGTTAAACATCGTTTGGAGCATAATGGTTTTACAGTCAAATACTTTGACGCCGCGTTAGCCGAGCCAGGCCAGGTATTAGGAGAAATGCTCAATGCCGGGGGGATTGTTTTTGGTGGGCCGACTTATGATACAAATATCTACCCGCGTCTTGAGTATTACCTGATGCTCTTTAGAGGCAAAAAGAAAAACGGTTATCCGGTGGCAACTTTCACCCAAAACAGCTGGAAGGTCGACATAACTCCAAAGATCAACCGGTATCTTGAAGATTTGAAAGCTCAGGTTGTTTCACCTCAGGTTGTCGCTCAGGGTCCACCTGACAACATAATCAAAAAAAAGCTGGAGTTGCTGGCTGACAATCTCGCAGCTAAGATTAAAGACAGCTGCTTTATCCCTGAAGGATGATATCGGGCGGCGCCAACGGGTAATATGTCAGTGAGTTGTCTGTATTGGCAGGCCATCAATATTGACTCGCCACCTTTTTTGTTGTTATAAAAAGGTGTTGCGACAAAGCGTTTTTTTTAATTCACAGAGAATTTCGAGGCCATAAGCGACCTAATCTTAGTTGTTTTTCGCTTCGAAGCTCCTTATTCAGTCCGCCGGTTTGATTTTTTGCTACCTCTTAATCCCTTACGATGGGGATGTAGCCTTTTTAGGGCGCACT
>DSCM01000101.1 GCA_011049115.1 Pseudomonadota bacterium | reverse complement strand
CAGGCCCATGGCGGCCAGGCTGGACTCGTCTTCAACCCTGACCCTGGCGGTCAGGTTGAAGGCCTCCATGGCGAAACCGGAAAACGGCAGAGTGAAATCAAGCGCGGCATAGTACATTCCGTCCTCGCAGCGAATCTCCACCTCGGCCCCGGGTTTAAGCGTGTCGCACAGATATTGAAAAATTTCCTCGCCGGCCAGGGTCAGGGCCAGGGCCGACCTTTATGGAGATAAAAAATTGATTGACAATTTTCCATCCGTAGTGCATTTAGATGGCCACCCAAATGCACTACGGTGAGAGCAACGCCGCCGCCAACCCTATTTTTTCATCCAGGTTCGGTTCGAATGATCAGAAAGGCACTCAACATCACGACCGTCAAACACGATTTGCTGCGCCTGGTCGCCGGCGGCGGCGAGGAAATCGTCATCACCAAGGCAGGGGTACCGGTAGCCACCCTGACCCCGGGAGCAGCGCCCGAGAAATCGAAGCTGCCGGTTTTAATCATGCTCGGGGCCAAGCCCTGCGCCGCAGAGCTGCGGGGGCAAACCCTTGAGCTCTGCCGTCTCATAAGCTCGCGTTTTTCCCTGATCGTCTGGGTTTACAGCGCGGCTACCGCCGGCTATCTGGAGGAAATCACTGATTTTGACGTGCTCGCGGTCGAAACCACGAAAACCGAGCAGCCCATCATTACTTCCATCAAGGCCGGTTTGAGCTGTGTAAGCGAAAGCGCAAGATGGTTCATGTATCTTTTCCTGAATCGCCCGGTCCCGGCGGTAACCATCAATTTCCTGCTTGATCGTCTGCCAGCGGCCAGGACGGCAGGCAAAGGCATTATCGTTCCCCGGCGGGAAAAACAACCGGCTCACCCGCTGCTTTTTTCCTCGGTCTATAAAGATCGAATCATGCGGACCCGCAAGGAACTGGGCATGCCGCATATTATCAGACGCCATCGCCATGACGTCATGTTCTGCGACCTGTAATTTCTTTCGCCGCCGATTTTACCTGAAAAGGGTCAAAAATGCCTTTAGCAGACAGTGAAACCAGCCCTCGGATTTTCATTATCACCGGAGAAATCGCGGCGGGGAAAACCACGCTTTTACAGGCTCTGGTCACAAAGTTGCGCCGCCGCTTCCGCCTCTGCGGCGTCCTCTGCCAGACCACCGGCCGGGTGCATCGCAGCGGCCGACCGGCGACCAGCTACAATTTTAAACTGATTCCCAACGAAAGCATTCTGCCCTGGGCCGAACGCCGGAGCGAAGGTTTCAGTTTCAACCGAAAAAATCTGGCGCGGGCCCGGGAGCATCTGCAGTCGGCGCGAAAAACGGAAGTTTACCTGCTGGATGACATCGGGCCACTGGAACTTGAGGGAGACGGCTTTGATGATGTGATCGCGACAATCCTGGAGAAAGAGAAAACGGGATTGATCCTGGCGGTAAAAAAACGCTGCCTCGGGAAGGTCCTGGAACGTTACCGGCTGAGCCATAACTGCCTGATCTACGATCTGGGCCAAGACCGTGATCAGAATTTTATTCTGCAGGAGATCAGCCGTCGTCTGGAACAGCGCGATGCCCGACAGATCGCGACCTTTGCCGTCCTGGCGGGGCTGGCGGAGGTCGGCCTCGGCTCGGTTTTACACAGCCTCAAGATACCCCTGAAAGGCCATTTTCTGGCCTTGCTGCAACTGATGCTGCTGACGGCTTGCGGAAACCGGCTCAACGGGCGGGGACTTTATCAGATCGCGACGATCGCGGCCCTGCTCAAATCCTTTTCTCCAGCCGGTCCCCGCCTGAAACCGATGTTTTATATCTTTACCCAAGGAGCCTTGTTCGCATTACCGACCTCCCTGCTGAACTGGCGTTTGGCCACCGCTTTAATCGGCGCCGCCCTTTCGTCCACCATCATGTTACTGCTGGCTCTGGGTTTTGCCCTGCTTCAGTACGGACAGGCCTATTTCAGCATGCTGGAAAAGGCTCTTAACCGTCTGCTGGCAACCATCGGCGCCGGCCCTTATGGCCTGGAAAGCTATCTGATCGCCCTGTTTCTTCTCAAAATCGGATTGACCGCCGGCGCCGTGAGTATCGCCTATTTCAGCCGCTGCAGTTTTCTGGAACAGCAGCTTTCCCGCCTGCGAGGGCAAACCACCCCCGCAACGGCTCCGCCCGCAATGGCCCCAAGCCCTTCCGGCAGCTGGCCGGTCAGCGCCCGCAAGGCCCTGCGCGACCTGGTTCATCCGCGAGCGCTGTTGCCGCTGATAATAACCAGCACCGCGATTATTTACTTTACCCAGCCCGGCACGACCCAATCCGGGGTGCTGCTGCTGCGCGCCATGATTGTTACCTGGCTGGGCTTCATGCTGATCCACAAACTCAATCCGCTGCTGCTGGTTGATTTTCTGCGCCGGCGCGGAAAGCATCAATTCGCCGCCACCCTGAACTATTCCCTGGCCGCGTGGCAACAGCATAGCCCCAGCAAACCCAAAAGGAATACCAAAAGGAATACCTGAAGATGATCATGAAAAGAATTGTCGCCGAACTCGACGACCTGCCGGTTAACGAAGTCGCCATTTTCCGTCACACTGTTTATATCGACGGGCCCGCCGCCGGCCTGGCTTCGACCGTCAACACCGGAGGCTGCATGGCCCCGGTGCAGGCTCTCGGCCGACTGCATGAAAGAGGAACCGCCGAACTGGCCCGTCTCCTTTTTTCCGAGCATCTGCTGGAACGCGCCATCGGCATGGCCGCCGTCAATGCCGTGGTCAACCATCCCGACCGCGTCCGCAACACCGCCACCGGCAATGCCTTTGATTATATTCTGGGGCAGGGCCGGGGCAAAAACATCGCCGTCCTCGGTCATTTTCCCAAGGTTGACAGCTTGAGAGAAAGCGGTATTTTTAAAAATTTCTGGGTTTTTGAGCTCAATCCTCAAGGCGCAGACCTGGGACCGGAAAGTTACGCCGAGATTCTGCCGCAGGCCGATTTCGTCCTCTTGACCGCCACCACCCTGATCAATCACACCTTTACCGAGGTGCTGAGCTTATGTCCAAACAGCTTTAATGTCCTGGTCGGCCCCAGCACCCCCCTGCATCCCCTGCTTTTTGACTACGGCATTGACTGCCTCGCCGGCAGCGTGGTTACCGACCGGCTTTGCGCCCGCCAATATCTGGCGCAGGGCGCCTCCTTTCGCCACACCCCGGGGCTGCAACAGGTAACCTGGTTTAAACCGTCGAGTCAGGCGTAAAACCGATCTCAAGCCGCGCGATCACAACATATAGGCATATAATTGTTCTCGATGAAAACGGCATAGGCGAATTTTATACGAGCTCATTATTTTCAGCACGTTGCCTTTGAAGGCCCCGGTAGTTTGGCCGCGGGCCTGACCAACTCCGGGTTCAGGCTCAGCAAAACCGAATTTTTCGCCGCGTCCTGGACCCTGCCCGAACCTGAGAGCATAGATTTTCTTGCGATCATGGGCGGCCCCATGAGTGTCAACGACGAGCATGAACACCCCTGGCTGATTCCGGAAAAACAATATCTTCGTGAGTTTATCGCCACCGGCAAACCGGTTCTGGGCATCTGTCTGGGAGCCCAGCTTATCGCCTCCGCCCTCGGTGCCCGGATCTTTCCCAATCCGGTCAGGGAAATCGGCTGGCTGCCGATTGAAAACTACGCTCCGGAGCAGGAAGGGCTGTTCCGCTTTCCGCCACGGCTCACGGTCTTTCACTGGCACGGCGAAACCTTCACACTCCCTCCGCAAGCCGTGTCGCTGGCTCGCAGCCAAGCCTGCGCCAATCAGGCCTTTCAAATCGGCTCTAAGGTTATCGGCCTGCAGTTTCATCTCGAAACCACCCCGCAAGCGGTCCGTGAACTGTTGTTCAATTGCCGGGACGAACTGGAAACCGGGCCCTACGTGCAGAGCGAAGCCGAGATTCTGGCCGCCGCAGCGGAACGCTATCAGTCCATCAACCGGGTCATGGAAAACATCCTGGCCTTTCTCTTAAAAAAATCGACGTAATAATTTAGCACTGTCCAATTGACCGCCCATGTGATATTGAACGCCCGCAGTTTTAATTTTCATCTTGGAGGCAATTTGTAATGGCAACATTTGCGCAACTCGGTCTGAGCGCCGATCTGCTTAAGGCTCTCGATCAGCTGGGTTTCAGCGCCCCGACTGAAGTACAGGAAGAACTGATTCCTGCGATTATCGGCCTGCGCCACGACGTGGTCGGTCTGGCGCAGACCGGCACCGGCAAGACCGCCGCTTTCGGTCTGCCCCTGATCGACCATCTGGATCAGGCCAACAGCGGAACCCAGGTTCTGATTCTCTGCCCGACCCGGGAACTCTGCGTCCAGGTGACTCGTGATCTGCATTCCTACGCCCGCTATCTGTCCGCCGTTAAAATCGTGGCGGTTTACGGCGGCGCCGGCATTGTCGAACAGAGTCGCCAGCTGCGTCAGGGGGGCCAGATCATCGTCGCCACGCCGGGGCGGCTGCTGGCTTTTATCAAGCAGGGCGAGATTGATATTTCCTCGATCCGCGCCGTGGTCCTGGATGAGGCCGACGAAATGCTGCAGATGGGTTTTCAGGATGATCTCAACGAAATCCTGGCCGCCACTCCGGAAGACAAAAAAACCCTGCTGTTCTCGGCGACTATGCCCCGCGAGGTCACCGCAATCGCAAGGAAATACATGCATGACCCGGTCGAGATCACCGTCGGCGAACGTAACCAGGGGGTCGCCAACGTCAAACATATCTACTATCTGACCGCAGCGAAACACCGCTACCAGGCCCTGCGCCGCGTGGTCGATAATATTTCCGAAATCTACGCCATCATCTTCTGCCGCACCCGCCAGGAGGTCCGCGAAGTGGCGGAAAAACTACTTGCCGACGGTTATCAGGCCGACGCCCTGCATGGCGAACTCTCCCAGGTCCAACGCGATCTGGTCATGCAGCGTTTTCGCCGGCGCCACCTGCAACTGCTGGTGGCCACCGATGTCGCCGCCCGCGGCCTGGACATTAAAAATCTGACCCATGTCATCAACTACAATCTTCCGGATGATATCGCCGTCTACACCCATCGCAGCGGCCGCACCGGCCGGGCCGGCAAACAGGGCGTTTCGATCGCCTTCATTCATTTACGGGAGAAATACAGGCTGCGGGAAATTGAAAAACGTTTGCAGAGAAGCTTTGAAGCGGGCCGGATTCCCACCGGACCAGAAATTTGCCGGCAGCTGATTTTGCGTTTTCTGGCCCAGCTGCCGCAAGCGGCGGAGCAAAAGACCGCCCTGCAACCATTTCTGCCGGAAATCATGGGAAAACTGGCCGATCTGAGCCGCGAGGAACTGGCGGAACGTTTTATTCTGGCCGAATTCGGCGAACGCCTGCAGACCTATCTGAACGAGCCCGATCTGAACGAACGCGGGGAGCGCTCCCTCAAACCCGAATCCGGCGCTTTCCGGCAGACCCCGGAGCGCGCCGGCGCCCGCCGCCCCGGCGAGAAAAGCGGAACGCGGGAACCCCGGGTGGAAAGGGAAAACTGGACCCTGATCCACTTCAATGTCGGCAGCCGGGACGGAGTCAATCCCGGACGCCTGATCGGCGTAATTAACGATGCTTCCGCCGGAAGCACCAGAATTCGCGTGGGACGCATCGAAATCAAACCGGCTTTCAGTTTGCTGGAAACCGACCGTCGTTTCGCCGGCCGGGTGATCAAAATTTTTTCTGAACTGATGATTAACGGCCGCCCGGTCGTCGCCCGAGCGGCGGAAAAAAACGAAACTTTCAGTCGCCGCTCTCCGCCGCCGGAGAGCGGCGCGGATAAGCGACGCAGCCCCGACCGCGGTCCCGGAACGAAACCCGGCCCTGGGAAAAGACCCGCTCATCCTGCCGGAAAAACTCAGAAAGCCCCCAGGAAACCAAGAACGACCTAAAAAACAACCGTTTAATCCAAAACCAAGAAGCCGAGGCGACACCAATCAGTCACCCCGGCTTCTTGGTTATCGGCGCCGTTCTGAAGGCAAGGCTTAGTCTCTCCCCCGGCGCTTTTCTTCATCTCGAATCTCCCGCCGCAGAAGCTTACCGACCTTGGATTTCGGCAACATATCGCGAAATTCAATATAATGCGGCACTTTGTAGGGAGCCATGCGTTTCCGACACCAAGCCGTCAAGGCCTGGCCGTCAACCCCCTTGGCATCTTCCTTCAAGACAACAATCGCCTTGATACGCTCGCCGCAGCTCGCATCCGGTATGCCCACCGCGCAGGCCCCCATGACTGTGGGATGATCCTGCAGGACCGCCTCAATTTCCGAGGCGGAAATCCGGTAGGCCTTATATTTGATGGTATCGGCGGTGCGCTCGACAAACTGAATCTCACCGTTTTCCGTCAACCGAACATAGTCCCCCATTCGGTAATACACCTCTTCCCCGATCCTGACATAGGCCGCCGCGGTTTCCTCAGGTTTATTCCAGTAATTTTTAATCGTCCAGGCTGAAGTTACCAGGAGTTCACCGGTCTCGCCGGGCGTCACCTCCATCAGGGTGTCGGCGTCGACCACCAGACAACGCCGGGAAGGCAGAATATTGCCGACCGTACGAGCATCGGGCTCCCGGTCAAGCACACTGTAGGTCAGATGGCCGACCTCGGTTGAACCGTAGACCTGATACAAAGGAGCGCCGGTCAACTCACGCCAGCGTTTAAAGATTTCTCCCGGCAAAACATCACCGCCACAATAACAGTACCGAAGCGAATCAAGCCTGTAATCGCCAAGCCGGTCATTTTCCAGAATCATCCGGTACAGGGCCGGAACGCCAAGCATCCAGCGCACCCCGTAACGCTCAATTTCACTTAACACGGCATCGACCTCGGGCACCGGCATCAGCACCGTGGTGTTGCCGAAGTTAAGTCCGGCGGCCAGCAGAAAACCTTTGGCCATGATATGAAAAAGCGGGTTTACCATAATCATGGTGTCACCCTGTTTATCCATATAGTCTCGAAAAACATCCATGACATCACGGATGTAAGAAACCTCGGCGGCATGACTGCCGGGAACGCCTTTGGGAAAACCGGTGGTGCCGCCGGTGTACATGATATAGGCCAGATCCCGGTTGGGATCGATGGCAACCACCGGCGGCTGTGCCGGGGCCCCGCGCAGAAGATCATTAAACCAGTAAGTGTTTTCCGCCGAAACCGTGCTGCCCCGAGGAATTTTATCGACCAAGGTGCCGAAAACCTTCTGCCAGGTATAGAGCATATCGGCCAGATTGGTGATGATAATCCTTTTCAAAGGATGTTGGCGATCGACTTCCTTGACGTAGCCGAAGTTGGTATCGAGACAGAGAACCGTTTCGACCTCGGCATCCTCGACCATATACAGCAACTCATACGAGGTGTAGATCGGGGAAACCGGAACCACTACCGCCCCCAGTTTCTGGACAGCGAAATTGGCAATGATCCACTGCGGCGAGTTACTCAGGTAGAGCATGACTTTATCCTGATAACCGACACCAAGACGATGCAAAGCGGTAGCAAACTGATCAATCATCTGCCGAAGGAAACGGTAGCTGAATTTCCGACCCAGATAAATCAGGGCGCTCCGCTCCGGAAAGCGGCGAACAGCATCCTCAAATCCGGAAAAGGTATAAAGATTATTATCTCGTGTCATTTCACACCCCAAAATAAGCAGCCTTCACATCAGGATTATCCAGAAGTTCCCGACCCGAGCCCGACATTACTCCGGAACCGTTCTCCATGATGTAGGCATAGTCAACAATCGGAATCACCGGTCGGGCATACTGTTCGGTGACAATTATCGAAATCTTCCGGGTTTCGCGAATAGCCTTGACCGATTCCATCATCACCTGCTGATAGGCCGGGCTCAGCCCCAGCAGAGGTTCATCCAGCAGCAGCAGCTTCGGCTGGGCCATCAGGGCCCGGCCGATGGCCGCCATCTGCTGTTCGCCACCGCTTAAAAAACCGGCGGGACGGCGCAACAGTTTTTTCAGGGGGGCAAAGATTTCCAGCACATAATCGAGGGTCTCGGCGGCTTCCCGGCGACTGGCGAGATAGGATCCGATTTTAAGGTTTTCGAGAACACTGCTTTCGGAAAACAGGCGGCGCCTTTCCGGGCATAAAACAATCCCCCGGCGAGCCCGAAGATGGGGTTTCAGCCGGCTGATATCCTCACCCCCGAAATATATCCGTCCCATCACCGTAACCTGCTCGCCGCCCCGCATCCGCTCTTTTTCCTTGATATCGAGAATGATTCCGGACAAAGTATACATCAGGGTTGATTTGCCGGCGCTGTTGGCCCCGAAAATCCCGACAATCTGATTTTCCCCGCAAGTCAAGGCGATATTGTTAAGAGCCAGCATATTCTCATAAAAAACCATCAAACCTTCGGCGATCAGCATCTCAACTCACCTCCTCGGCGCCCAGATACGCCTCCCGGACTTTCTCGTTCGCCATCACCTCGGCCGGACTGCCCTCGATGATCTTGTCCCCATAACTGATGGCCATGACCCGGCGGGCAACCTTGAAAAGCTCCTTCAGGCGATGTTCGATCATGATAATCGTCACTCCGGATTGATTGAGTTTTTCAATCAAGGGCACCATCGACGCGATTTCACTCATACTCAAGCCCGAAAAAACCTCGTCGCAGAGCAAAAGATCCGGATTGAGCGCCAGGCAGCGGGCCAACTCAAGACGCTTCAGATAACCGGTAGGAAGGGTTCCCGCCAGCTTATAGGGCACCTTTGATTCCCTCTCGAAACCGACCTCTTCGAGCAAATCCAAAGCATTGATATTGCGGTCCCCATGGCGGCCACCGCCGCGCCACCCCCCGGTTTTACGAGCCCGCTGACCAAAAAGGGGAACAATCAGATTCTTGTAGGCGGGCAGACTGGCATAGGGACGCATGATCTGAAAGGTGCGACAGATTCCCAGATTGACAATGCGATGCGGAGCCAGGCCCTGAATCGAGCGGCCGTTGAACACAATTTCCCCGGCCGTCGCCTTGGCGAAACCGGAAATACAATTGATCAAAGTCGTTTTCCCGGATCCGTTGGGACCGATGATGCCCAGAACCTCGCCCTTGGCAATCGAAAAATTAATGTCATTGAGGGCAATCACCCCGCCGAATTTTTTGGTCAGATTAGTTACCTTCAACATGGCAGAACTCATATCTCGACCCACCGTTCAAACTGATTATATTTGCGTGACAGATAATTCAACAGCCCTTCGCCCTTGATCACAACGACCACGGTCAGGATCAGAGAATACGAAACAATCCGCAGAGGACCGAACGCCCGCAGGCTCTCGGAGAGCGGCACCAGCAAAATAGCGCCGAGTACGGCTCCGATCAGGGAGCCGCCGCCGCCGATCACGGTTGCGGCAATCGGAATAATCGAAAAATCCAGGGCGAACATCGAAAGCCCTGCCCACATATAGACATGGGCCAGATAAGCCCCGGCAAAACAACCCATGCAAGAGGCGATAAAAATCGCCTGAGCCTTGATCCAGGTCAGGTTGATTCCCGAGGCGCGCACCGATTGATCGTTGTCCTTGACCCCCTTGAGCACAAGACCGAAATCCTCGACCGCCAGCCGGCGCAGAGCAAAAAGAAAGATCAGAGTGGCGAAAACGATGAAATACTGCTCCACCCAGGGATTGGCGAAACCAGCGATATCCATCATGCCATTGGTGCCGCCGAACAGCTCAAAGGCCTCGATAATCCGGGTCATGATCAACGGATACATCAGGGTGATAATGGCAAAGTAAACTCCGCGCAAGGGCAAACAGGGCAATAAAACCAGGGTGCAGAGAACACCTCCCCCAAGAGCCGCCAGGGGCACCGACAACAGCGGGGGTATGAGTAGGTACTTGTTAAGCAGCGCGGCGCCATAACCGCCGACTCCGACAAAAAAAGAACCTCCCAGGCAAACCAGGCCAAGATAGTTGGCGAGAAAATCAAAGGACATCGCCAACAGCGCGTAGATACAGACGATCAGCAGCACCTTCTGCCAATAAGGAAAGAAATGCAACAGCAACGGCGCCAGCAGCAAACCTCCGACGAGCAGCGCCCGGGGAGCGATCAGGTAGCAGATCTCCCGCCATGACGACAAGGCGTAAATGCCGTCGGAACGAACCTTGATCCCGCGATCAATTCTTTCTTTACGTTTTACGGTTTTCATAGTGTCAGACTCTTTCTTCCAGCTCTTTATGTTTACCGAAAAAACCCGAGGGCCTGATAATCAAAGTGGCGATAATGGCAGCCAGGGTGGTCACCATCTGAAAATGGGTGGCCAGCCAGGTGGCGGTCAGGACTTGCAGGAAACCCAGAACAAACGCTGCCAGGATGGTCCCGCCCCAACTGCCGATGCCGCCGACCATGCAGACCGCCAAAGCAAAGATCAAGGTGTTATAACCGGCCTCGATGACGATACTGCCGAGCGGAAAAATGGCCAGAGCGGCGATTCCGGACATGGCGGACCCCAGCGCCATCGCCAGGGTCGCGGTCATATCGGAATCTATCCCGAGCATCATCGCCGCCCGCTCATCCTGAGCAATACCGCGCAGAGCCAGACCGGTGCGCGTGAATTTGGTAAAGAGCCAGATTGCGGCCAGCAGAACCAGGCCCACTCCGACCACCAGCAGACGCTGATAATCAATCGGCACATCCCCGATAAAAACCATGCCCTCGACAAAGGCCGGCAAGGTAAAGGTAGTGCCTTTAAACCCCAGCCAGCGTAAGGTTTCGATCAGGGCCACGCCGATCGCGTAAGTGGCGATAATCTCGTTCATGCTCATTCCGCGAATCCGTTTGAGAATGAACTGATAAATGATCACTCCGACCAGGGCCGCGCTCGCCACCGCCAGCAGGGCCGCCGGGAAATACGGCAAGCTCAGCTTATGCATCATCACCCAGGCCACAAACCCGGTAAAAACATAGATCGCGCCATGGGCGAAATTGGGTAGGCGGCTGACCCCGTAAACCAGGGTAAAACCGAAAGCAATGAGAATCAGCTGAAAGCTGTTAACCAGACCATAAATAATAATTTCCACTGACATCCTCTTCGCAACCCCGCAGGCATTGCGCAAACCGGGTCTTTACCCTTGATTATTCAGAAAAAATCACCGTCAACCCCAAAGCGCTCCGCATAAATCCGCGGCGGCCGTCGCTTACTGAGCGGTGCCTCGCCGCCGGCGCGGCCGATATACAACAGGCCGGCGATATCGTGAGTACAAGGAATATTCAGCAGGGAACGCACCTCGAACGGATCAAAAAAGGTAAACCATAAACTTCCCAGACCCAGACTCGTGGCCGCCAGCATCATATTCTGCATACAAGCCGAGACCGCCTGCAAACTGCCTGCGGGCTGATTGAAATAGGCCCCCAGACCGCCTTTTTCGGGCTCAGACAAAAGCGCGATCAGGAGCGGAGCCTCTTCCATGAAATCAGTACTGAAACCTCCGACCCAGCCGGGGCCACCCTGATCCAGAACCTGCTGTTTGGCCTTTTCCCCGGCCTGACGCAACTGTTTCTTGAGCTCGCATGAAGTAATAACGATAAACGACCAAGGCTGCAGATTAAGTGGACTCGGAGCCTGTCGGCCCGCGTCGATAATTCGCCGAAGCGCCTCATTGCTCAACGGTTCTTCCGCGACAAAGGATCGGCAGCTGCGACGCGCTCGCAAGAGAGTAAAAAAATCATCGTATGACATGGCATTCTCCGCTAAACAATGGTTTGAGAATCTGCTCCGGAAGATCTCGGCTTGAAAACACCGATAAAGCTTCCGCAGCAAACCTCATGCAGCTCTTCGGCCGCAGTTATTTCATCCAGGGCGGCAGCAGCAGCTTCCCGGTAGCCCCAACGCCGGGGAAAAACTGCACCCGCTTGCCGGCCTGCCATTGAAACATGCAACCCACCGCTCCGGTGGCGGGATCGTCGGACGGAATGATCTGATGATTTGCAGCAAAACGCATACGGCCGTAAACCCCCATCAGATCCTGTTCTTCCAGCGCCCTGATCACGGCATCCGGATCCAGACCGCCGGCTCTTTCGATGGCGTCTTTAAGCTGATAGACCGCCATGTAACTTGAAGACGTGCCGTAACCTTCGGGCTCCAGACCCCATTTCTTTTTATAATTTTCGGCAAACTTCATGGTCCAGGGCGTAATCTGAGAAGGCACATTACCGCCGTTAACCGCATCGACAATGGTGTACTCGCAATCGCCCTTGGTCGCGTCCCAGAAACCCGGTTGTTCGGCCGCCGACATGAAACCCATCGGAACGCAGTTCATTCTCATATTCTTCCACTGTTTAAGCAAAATCGCCGACTCCGGCATATCCAGCCACATAAACAGCACTTCAGCCTTGAGCCGGCGCGCCTTGAGCAGGCCCATCGAAAAATCGGTGGCCCCGGTAGGATAAACCTCCTCGCCCAGAACCTCCCATTTGCCGGTCTCCTTGAGCAATTTGGCAATCAAGCCTCCGGCTTTGCGAGCGTGATCGACATCCTGAACCATGATGAAGGCTTTACTCAGACCGTGTTCCTGGTTGAGCTGGTTGAAAACCTTGATCATATCCTTGCCGATCGTGATAATCTCGGAGGAGTTGCGAAAGCAGTATTTATATTTTTCATAATCGCTTTCTATCCGCTTATGATAGCCCGGGGTCAGCACCCCGGTCGTCACGATCGATACCTTCTTGTATTTGCTGAGCAGATCCATGACCGCCAGAGCCGCCTCGGAACGCACCGGACCACCAACGATAAAATCAGCCTGTTTTTCCAGAATCAGTTTTTCCACACCAAGCAGGGCCTCGCTCACCGGGACTCCGGGTTCCAGGGAACGGGCATCGATAACCTCCGCCTGAAAAGGATGCATCGTCTCGCCGATCCTGACGCCACCGGCCTGATTAATTTCCTCCACCGCCAACTTGATCCCCCGTTCCGCATCCCAGCCATAGAGAAAGGCGGTTGACAACGGGCATCCCAGAACAATCGGCTTTCCAGTCGCAGCCAGAGAACTTCCGGGCAAAAGGCCAACCCCTATAAACACCAACAACCCCACTAATCCAGTTCTAATCTTCATTCTCCCCTCCCAAAATCCAAATCGCATAAAATTCCAGCAGCACCAAACAACCCGCACCTTGACCGAGCAAACACCGTACCATAAAATAATAT